>JAYVXU010000022.1:0-18789 GCA_043784925.1 Candidatus Adlerbacteria bacterium | reverse complement strand
TCAATGCAGAACCGCTCCTCACTCGTGAGGTGTTTTTTCTTGTTTGCCGCCATATAAACCATAGTACCTACCCTTCGTATTTAAAGGTAAGGAAAAGTTCTAACATCTACAGAGAAAGGAGTGTACTAGATGACGAAAGCATGGGTTGAGTTTCTCCAAAATCAGGAAAAGGTATACGAGCAAATAGGTGCTCTTGGGCCTGAAGTATCGACCACTGGTATTCGACCAGAAAAAAATTGGGCAGCACGGCGAGGAGCGTTTAGTATTGCTTTGATTCATCCGGGGGAAGTTGCTCAGGAAATGTCGAGTTTATCCCAACAGATCGCGAGCGTTGCTCCCGCAGTTGTGTATCAGCCTTCAGATATTCACACGTCGTTGGTAAGTTTACACTTTGAAGCACCGTTTGTGTATAAAAATAATAACGACGCACACGCGCAGTTATTGCGTACCTTGTGTAGAGTTGTTCAAACCTCGTTAGGTAGACGTCCACCACAAGTGGAAATCACCTATAAAAGACCACTTCTGTACACACCTGAAGCGGTACTGATGCCGGGTTCTCCAAAAGAATCTTTTGGAGAATTACAATCAGCACTTCTACACGCAGCGCAAGAAGAAGGTTTGCCTATCACAGCCTCATGGGGTTCTCATATCACCCTCAATCGATTTACAGAGGTGCGACCTTCCCATGAGTTGAGCCGCTTGGTAAGATTACTTCAACGTCCCGTTGCAGCGATGGATAGTATCTCTCGGAAAATTGCGGTTGGATATAGTTTATGGGAACCATCCCCCGAAGCTCCGAACGTAACACCAGAGGAAGTACATGGTCACTTTGTTGCATACCTGACGTTTAACCTTTCATAACTACAGGAGTGTCTCGTGTCCATTCGTATAAATATCTGCTTCCTACCACCAGAGCACATTGCACAGCAGGCCTTGACGGTGAGTGGAATGTTCAAAACTTATAACGGACTGTTCCAACTTAACGATACTGCCCATCCGCATGTTACTTTGCACATGAGCGACTTTCACAACGAATCTGTTGATGAAATCATTTCACAGGTTGAGGACTGTGTCCCACTTATGAAAAATATTAGTCTACGGCAGGAAAAGTACCGTCAAAAAAAGTCCGGCTACTGCGAAGTGTTGTTTGCAAATACCGAAGCGATTTTGGCGGCCCAGTCTCTTATTGCGTCTAGAGTAAACCACCTGCGCGGATCCATTTTGGCGCATACAGAGGTCTTCGAAACATTTACGGATGAGCAGAAACGAAACAATGTGCAATGGGGTTACCCTGAGATGGGGTGGCTGTATGAGCCGCACATAACATTCAGTCGTCTTCCCCGCGGTAAGGCGGAGGTCATGCAGTACATACCGACCTTCGACTTTTCTTTCGTACCAACATATATGGGCGTCGCTCTTGTAGGCGAACATGGCACCTGTAAAGAAATTCTCAGAAAAGTTCCAATCTAACACATAACCGCCCCTAAAAGATGCGGTTATTTTTATTTAATTCAACAAGAATTTCATACATACTCAAAAACTTCGTGTATATTTTTTATTACTTCAAAAGGTAATCCCATATCTTTATCCCAACCATTAGTTACATTTATAAATCCTATAAACCGACAACCACACTTTTTTGCGGCATTATAGTCCCCCATCGCATCTCCGATAAAGAGAACTTCATTTGGTATAACATTTTCTAGTTGAAGTACCTTGTTCAAATTTTGAATCTTTGTCGCCGAACCTCCGAGAAGCTCTTTAAAATAAATGGCAACATTAAGATTCTGTGCGTATTCAAGCAAATGAATCGACGGATTCATAGAATTAATATATAAAGGCAACTTCTTGGATAGTGCTGAAAGAGTGTCGTGAACCTCACCAGGAACACGTAACTTTAAAATTCTTGTTTTGACTGATGGGGCATATCTGTTGGTATACCAAAACTCAACTATTTTGTTGGAATAGTCGACCCCGGTATCATGAAGTATGGCCCTGATAATATCAAAACCCGTTCCCCGGCCATCGGAGTATAGATCTCGTGCTTTTTTTATACTGTGTGTCGGGGCAACCTCGTCATAGTCAGTGAACATGTATTCATACCCCTCTTGTTTTATAGATTCGGAATCGACAATCACACCATCAAAATCAAAGACCACTACTTTTATTTTAACTCTATCCATTAAACTATTAGCCCTGACTGTATCTTTCTATAACGGTATCAATAACATTGGTAGTGGAAAGCCCTTCATGGAATGGGGCAAGCCATACTCGGCCGCCAAAACTTTCGACTAACGCTTTTTCAGCGGGGAATGCAGGGTCATTGACGCTCGCTTCGCCTTTGACAAACACATCAGGCTTAAGGATTGGAAACCAATCGGGTGGATTGCCATCGAAGATAAAGACATAGTCGACTGAGCGAAGTCCAGCAAGCAACAATGCTCGATTTTTTTCATCAATAATTGGCCTCTTCGGCCCTTTGTATGCACGAACTGACGTGTCGGAGTTGATACCAACAACCAACAGGTCTCCTTGCGCGCGGGCCTCTTCAAAAGTGTGAGCGTGGCCCGGGTGCACTAAATCAAAGCAACCGCTGGCTATCACAACCTTTTTGCCTTCTTCCCGTAAAGTAGCGAATAGAACCATCAACTCTTCAATTGTTTTGATTCGTTCATCGTCCCGGAGTGGTGTAGTGCTCATTATATATTTCCTTTCAACTTCAAACATACCACAGTCGCAAATTTAAAAAAGTTAATAAAAATCCGCCTCCTGTTTAGGGAAGCGGTAAAAGTTTATGCACTACTATGTTGCTATTCTCTCGGCTCCTCCTATTTGTTGTATCGGGAGTAGTGCCCGATAATTATGTATTTTTGTACGTCACCTTTTAAAGATTGGCTCTTCTGCTGGTTCTAGACCGTAGAGACCACCCTTTACTTCGAACAGGTGACGTCGTGTTTCGGTGCCCATACTATCAAGCACTTCTTCGTTTGTGTGTCCTGAGTCAAATACTCCTTTTTCTATGGCTCGCAATCCTAACTTTCCTCCGCCTGGGTGCAAGCAGAGGAAATAAGGATTTTTCATAGTCTCGGGGAGTTCACTCGCGTTAGCAAACCCCATTTCAACAGCAAGTTGTTGTTTGTATCCTTCCAGTTTGTGGCCGTAACCTTCTGCATCTAAATGATCTCGAATGACTTCACCCAGACCATTCCATGTTCTCTGCTCCTGCGATAGTGCAAGAGCTCTTTTAGCTAGTCCAACAGAGTTTGGCGCTTTTGCAAAAGTCATAAAGGTACGTTGCAGTAAAACACCATCATTACAGTAGCTGTCGTTCTCCTCGGAAGAGAGGTAGTTGATCTCACCAACCTCACCATGTTTGGGATGTATCAACTTTGCCGTGGTATCATCTTGCGCTATAGCGGTGACTTGAAGCATAACGGGCACGTCACGACGTACACCCACTTTTTTAATCACTTCTTCGATCATTCGTGGCCCTCCATCTACGTGACGCAAGACACTCCTGTCAAAAAAGCGGTCGGTCAAGTCATCATTGTTGCCTCGATATAAATCGAGGTTGTGAGTCATGTCACCTCCTGTTGTTCCGCGATACGGGGCATAGACAGATGACCACGCCATCTCAGCACCAATTGCCTCATTAAGCTCCAAAGTGGCAAGGTCGGTGCTACGATCGCTACAAGGCACTTGCATGATTTGTTCAGTCCGTAGAGTCATCCCACGCCTTCGTATTTCATTACACCCCTGCATGATTAACTCGTTGGTCATAGGGCGTAACAATATTTGATTGCGCAAGATCTCATCAGCAGATTCAATAGCCATAGTGACTCCAGTGCAGCCCGCATCCGCCAACAAGTCGAGGCGTTTTTGACCATGATCGTGCCTTGTGAGCTCTAGTCGTAACTGAACATGAAAAGGTATTTTGACTTTCTCCTTCCACTTTTCATTGAACTCATCAAGCCAACCGTATTCCCCCACCTTAACTTTGTAAGCAAAGATATCATCTTGGCCATACATCAGTTCAAGAGGGTCACCTGCTTCAAGAATTTCGAGCACTTCGTCGATTATGTCATCAACTGGGCGCACGAAATATTTAAATCCGTCGTACATGGCATTTTTTGCTGGAGCATAACAATAGCTGCACTTATAAGGGCAGCCGACTGAGCAAAACATGCTTTTGATACGACTTTTCCGATATTGAGGATACCGAGCGTACATAGTTCGACGATCAGGCCGTGGGAATTCTCCCTTAAACCAAAACGGATCGAACTGAGTACCTTGCATTTTTTCGCCTTCAAGAATGCGGCGAAATATCCTAAACGCCTCACCTTTCACCACAATATCTGCATGCTGCTCACATTCTTTATGAAAGTAAGACGCGTGCGGACCGCCGATGATAACTTGGATGCCTTTTGCGCGGATCCTATCACATGCTTCAAACGCTTGCATGTGATTGCCGGTCCAGATCTGAAAGCCAACCAGGTCAGGTTGCCAATCGCGCACATCTTCGTACAACGGCGTAAAATCATGATTATCAATAAGTACAACTCGACATTCCCAGTCAGGAAATTGCTGCACGATCCCCGCCAGGTGTTCGATACCAATTGGCTCAATACTGAAATAACCCGCCACAAGTATGACTCGCTTTTTTTGTAAGCGAATCGAAGGTGTATGTAACATGTCTGCCTCCACGTTGAAGTTATCGCTCACAATGAGCATCTGCTTTCAACGATATCACGTCGGGATTTGACTAACAGAGACAATAAGAGGCACGACACACCTGCACGCTTATTGCAATGCCTATCTACCGTCCATGCTTTACACGATAAAAATAAGACGAGGTGTTGGCTTCAAGCTCTTTGGGTGTACCTTGTTCAATAACTTTTCCTTTTTCAAGCACTACAATATGGTCGGCATGTTCTATGGTGCTTAGACGATGCGCAATGATGACAACAGTGATGCGACCCTGAAGGTCGCGCAACGCTTCTTGTATTACTTCTTCAGACTCTTTATCAAGCGCACTGGTTGCTTCGTCGAGTATGAGTATTTGTGGATCGCCAGCAAGCGCTCTGGTGAGCACCAAACGTTGACGTTGACCACCCGAGAGCATCACACCTCTATCTCCTATGTGGGTTTCGAAGCCGTTCTGAAGAGACATTATAAAATTATAGCTATTTGCTTTTTTTGACGCCGCAACAATTTGCTCGTATGTGAGCTCCGGCCTATAAAAGCGAATGTTTTCCTCAATTGTAGCATTGATCAAAAAAACATCTTGCGGCACATATCCCACTTTTTGTCGCCAATCCTTCATACGAATGTTTGAAAGTGGGACTGAGTCTACGGTAATTTTGCCGCTCGTCGGCTCAAATAATCGAAGCAACATGTCGGCTACCGATGTTTTGCCTGCGCCCGAGGGCCCGATCAGCCCCACAGTCTCGCCTTTTGAAATTACAAAGTTTACATTTTGGAGAGCGGGAATTGTATCTTGATATCGAAGCGATACATCCCTAAAAGTGATTTCTTTACTGAAAGAAAACGGTACGGTGCCGTTTGCAATAATTTCTGCATGAGCAGTTAAAGCTTCTTTAAAATGTTCGACATTTTTTGCATACGGCAAAAGCTCGTTAATTGAGTTAAGCGAGCTTTGCCCCGACTCAAGGTAGGTAAATATTTTTTGAATTAAATAAAGCGTTGCGGCAAATGAAATCAGGCTAAACCCAGGGGTTTTGTAGGTAAGCCAAAAAAGTATGATAACAAAGAAAATACTAAATGGCTGAAAGAGGCTGGTACTCAGCGCGCGAGTAAATGCTAACTTAACATTTATATCGCGCATACTATGAATTAATGTTTGTCCAAACGTAAGGGCGGCAGTTTCGGCGGAGGCGGCTTTGACCGCTTTCATACCTAAAATATGTTCAGACAAAAAATGAGACACCTCCTTTTCCACAGCAGCCATAGTGTTGCCTGCACTTTGTATACGACGCATCAAAGGCCGAACAATTGAAAGGAGCAGTCCCCCGGCAACAACAGTAGCGAGAGTCATAAAAGGAGAGATGTTGAGCGCCACCACAAGATACATTAAAAAACCCGTGCACGATTGAATTATCTGCCCCACTACCTCGAGCAAATTTACTGTTTTTTGTACATCGCGAACGACAGTGCTATGGATGTAGCCAAGCTTTTGTAGTAAAAGATAGGGCCAGGATGCTGCAAAAGTTTTTCGTAGTACATCTTCGCTTTCACGGCTTAAAAAATCTGCTGCAATACGACCCCGGATATACCCAAACGCTATCAATGAAATGGAACGGGTTACAAACAGAATAACTACAAAAGTTAAAAGATATCGAAAACTAAAGGTAATGTGTAGGGCATCAAAAAATGATTTGATGCTGCGAGAAATAAAGTCTGTTGGCTGTCCCCCACTCACTAAAAATGAAAGCAGGGGGATAGCTGCGTTAATTCCTATTCCTTCAAGTATTGCCCCGAGAAAACCTAAAACAACGAGCACAAGTATATGCCACTTATACGGCCGGAATAAACGATTACACAATCGGAGGACTTCTATCAATTTCATGCAATATTATTGTGGGAGCACGCCCCCATAAGGGTTTTTTTGCTTAACTTCTCGGTTGATTTGAAGAAGTGTCGGGTCTTTTTCAAAAAGTTGCACAACCCCTTCGGCTGAAAAATCGGGATTCGTAGGAAGTAATTTTTCGAAAATAGTATTAATGAGCATATAATCCTCTTTTGTATCTAGTGTAATACGAATGTCGGGGCGATGCATGTTTCCTTCTGCCCGCCAATTACCTATATGATATTTCTCTGGGTGGGTATACATATAAATGGACACGTTTTCTTGATCAACGGGGTCTTGTGTCAATCGGTTAACCTCTTCCAAGGTTGCCACAGGAAAAACTTGTACGTCCAAACCGCGAGGGAAAGTGCGCTCTACATTATTTGCAACATAGTCATACTCACTCGAAGCAAAAAGATCAACCAAATGGTCGATGTGGCGCCAATCCACAAGCGGGCAGTCCCCTGTAATTTCAACAATCCAATCTGCATCCACAGACTGTGCCGCTTGAAGTACGCGCTCGAGCACATTATCTTCGCTACCACGCCACCACTTGACTCCTTTTTGTTTTGCTAACTCAACTAACACATCGTCGGGACCATTGGTTGTGGTTGCAAGTACAATTTCGTCGACATATCGGCTCCTCTTCAAGCGGTCAATGAGTCGAGACAACACGGGTTCCCCCATCAAAGGCAACATAACCTTGCCAGGCAAGCGCGTTGATGTCATGCGAGCTTCGATGGTTGCAACTATTTTTTTACCGTCTTTCATTATGCTGTGGTCAGCTCATCCTTATGAGCAATAATTTTTTGCAGAGCTTCTACAAACTGGTCGATGTGTTTTGTTGTTCGAGGATATTGGCACAACTGGGTTGCAAGCAACTCTTTTTCAAACATTCGCTCAACAACTGGACACAGGCCATGATCGTAATTTGGGTTGCCATCGTATCCGTCATATTCAAAAGGAAAATGAGTATTGTTGAAAGCTTTACGCTCTTGAAACACTCGAAGCAGATAGATGGGTTTGACATATCCAGCTGACATTTGAAAACCTTCAGCGATGAGCGCTTTCGCGAGCATGTTACGCGAAATCCCCAACTTTGCTTCGTCTATCTTCATCGCATATTGGAAGTACACATGCGTGTTTTCAGGCGGGATATAGGGTAAAGTTATTCCATCAATTGCAAGCGCACTAAGTTTTTGCGTAAGATAGGTACAAAGCTCGAGTCGTTTAGATGTAAGGAAATCAAGCTTACTAATTTGCTCGTACGATATGGCCGCCTCAATTTCAGTCATACGATAGTTGCTGCCAAAAATTGGGCCATCAGTATATTCAGGCAGTGCGTCTACGACCGACTCACCATGATTTCGAAGTAGTTGTGCGCGGTGGGCGTATTTGTCGTTGTTGGTCACTAAAATACCACCCTCTCCCGCTTGAACAATTTTATTAACGTTCAAACTAAACACACCGATGTCGGCGATGGTGCCGAGAAGTTTGTCTTTGTAAGTTGCCCCCGGCGACTGTGCATTGTCCTCGATTACTTTCAAATTATGTTCTTTGGCAATTGCCATAATTTCATCCATTGCGGCTGCTTGGCCAAACAAATTGACCACTATAATTGCCTTGGTGTATTTAGTGATGCGTGCACGAATCGATTCGGGGCTAATACAAAAAGTATTTTCGTCGATGTCGGCAAAAATTGGCACTGCTCCGTTTTGAAGCACGCACGTTGCAGACGCTGCCATGCTGTAGGGCGGCACAATCACTTCGTCGCCCGGCCCAATTTCTAGCGCAACAATAGCGCCATGAAGTGCCGTCGTTGCCGAGTTAAAGGTGACGGCGTGCTTCACCCCAAACCTTTGAGCAAACATTTCTTCGAATCGTCGCACCTCGGGGCCGCCTTTAAATTTTTCTCCGGGAGTGCCCACAAACCCCGACAAAGGCCCGCGGGTTATTACTCTTTCCACCGCTTCAATTTCCTCGCGCCCGGTGTTATGTATTGCCTGCAACGGCTCGGTTAGCGCTTGCGGCCCACCAAACAGCGCGAGTGTAGATTTTGTGTCTTCCATAGAAATAAATTAAAGAGTAATAATTTTTTTTGTTTTTGCACTTTTAGTTAACGCATCAAGTACTCGCATGGTTTGAAGGGCTTCCTGAGCGTCGCTTTGAGATGTTGTTTTTCCATCGAGGCAGTCAACGAGGTGTGCCATGGTGCCGCTAAGCATACTTCGCACATCTTCAAAAACTTTACCGGCTGAGGCGATCTCCTCGACTCCTTTAAACTCTGCGGATTTTTGGATTGGACGATATTCAATACGATATCCATATTTACTAATTGTTGCCTGTCCCTTATCTCCTAAGATATGGAAGTCGTGGATGCCGACTGTACGCACATCAAGACTTTGAAGAATCACTACAGCACCATTAGCAAACCCCAACATACTGTCTATATTTTGATCACCTTCAGGCGCAGCAGTGTTTATACTATTGGGCACACCGAGCGCCCAAACACACTCACTCCCGAGTAAAAAACGTACTGTGTCTATCGTATGGGTTCCATTATTATATAACCCATTGTTGTAGTAACAGGTTACCTGTTGCACTCGGCCTAATTTCCCCGCAGCAATATTTTTTCGGAGGGTTTGAAAAAGAGGAAAAAAACGACGTTGGTGATTGACTACGAGCACCGCTTTTGATTTTTGAATCAACTCAACAATTTTTTTGCCCGATTGTTCGTTATGCGCCAGAGGTTTTTCACACAAAATACCGAGGATATTGTTTTGCAAAGCAAGCTTTACTATAGCTTCGTGTTGGCTCGGAGGAGTCGCAACTGACACAATGTCAGGGTGCATTTCCTTAAAACATTCCTCAGCGTTTATGTAATACGGGACGCCATAATATTTTGATGCTTTTTGAGCAAGAGTTTCGTCAGCATCAACTACAGCCAATAATGTGGTTCGAGAATTATGCAAAAATGCGGCCGCGTGCGAAGCGGGCTTTGGGCGGCCGGGCTCGAATTCAAAAGATGCACCAATACGGCCACATCCAACAACAACGGCTGTGTACTGTTTTTTCATACCGTAAGCACTCTCCACATTGCTTTTACTATTTTCATATTTGCACGGAAGTTTTGTTTATAAAATCGAGAGGTGTCGTCGACGCGTGTTCGAAGCTCAATTGGAACAAGCACCAAGCGAAATCCTTTTGCAAGGCCTTTTAACATAAGCTCAGTACCTATCGACTGCGTTGTGTCGAAGTGTCCGACCGCGTCATATACGGCTCGGCTATATGCTTTAAATCCACACAACGGGTCGCGTACATTGTAGCGAATGCCGGTATACACCGCAAATATTTTTTCTCCTACATGAGTCGTGTGGGGTCTTTGCCCGGCAACCATATCTGCTTCGTCGCTTAAAATTGGCTTAAGTACGCGCGGCACATCTTCGGCAGCATGCTCCCCATCAGCATCAAACGTAAAAATAATATCGGCGCCACGTTTTGCCGCTTCAATAAATCCGTCATCAATCGTCTTGTCATACCCTCCATTTACTTCGTGTCGAAGCACAACAGCTCCGGCAGCCTGCGCTTCGCTCGAAGTATTGTCTGAGGACTTATCGTCAACAACAACAACTTCGCTCACATACGGGCGCAATCCTTCGATAACAGCACGGATTGTTTTCCCTTCATTATATGCAGGAATTACTGCAATTATTTTAGGCGATGTCATCATGAGTCAAGGGTGATCCTGCAGCAATATCCTTTGAGGCCTTTTTTCCTAAAATTGTTGCCATCTCGGGTGGGCGCAATCCAACGGCTGGTCGCAAATATTCCAAAGCGGAGCGTTCGATTGTGTCGCCCGCCTTGATGTCTCGCACAGCATAAATGCTGCGACGCTGGATTATGACTGTTTGAGATTCTGAAGGCATAAGACGCTTCTGCCCGTCGCCCAAGGCCGCTTCCATTGCACGCATGCCTAAAATCATTTGGGTAAAATTTCCATCAATCACCATGGCAAACGGATGGTCGGGCCCTTTTCGTGTGGGGTCATCCGTCACATGCTTTTCAAGTAAACTGCCACCAAGCGCCACCATTCCCAAAGGCACAGTGAGCCCAGAAAGAGGATCGTCTCCCCCCGCCTCGGGGTTTATAGTGTGGTCCGAATATCCATACACCACATCAAATTGCTCGCCCATTGTGACCATGGCAAGTAAATTTGAATCTGCGATAGGCGAAGGATAATTGGTTACACATTGCAAAAGTATTATTTTTTCATTCCCGGCAGCTCGAATTGTTTTAACTGCCTGCTCAACTTCGTCCAAAGTGGCAGCGCCTGCAGACACTATAATAGGCTTTCCTGTTTTTGCGACATAGGTTAGGAACTCGAGGTTGTCTATTTCGCCTGCACCAATTTTGTATGCGACGACTCCAATTTCTTCAAGTAGATCTACAGCGTCGGTGTCGTAAGGGCTCGAGAAAAACTCTATATCAATTTTGCGGCAGTAGTCGGCAACCTCTTTTACCCATTCGCGTGGAAACTCAGCATTTTTATATACTTCTACAACGGGTTTATCCCATTTTGCTTGGAATGCAACTTGGAGATTTTTAAAACCTTCCGCAGAGACAATTTTAGGTGCAAGAAAGTTTTGGATTTTATACGCGTCTGCACCGGCTTTTTTACACTGCAAAGCCAAGTCTTTAGCACGTTGTAAACTACCATCAAAATTTGACCCTATCTCGGCAATAACATATGCCGGGTGCCCCGGACCCACCATCTTTTTGCCTATTTGCACTGTCTTGGTAACTGTCATAATGGCCTTACAGTACTATAACTTCCCCACTTTTCCAAAAGAAACAAAGGAACCTACAAAGATACGTACGAAAAGATTTTTTCTATCTCTTGGGCAAGGGTTGGCATTGGGACTCCCAACACTTGGCTTGAATGTTCGGTATTGAGCCACATTTCTTTTGGCCGAAATACTCCGTCTGCTATTGCGTCAAGACTTCCTTCTACAATGGTGCCCGAGTAATTTGGAAAACGCTTTGCCACCATCCCTCCAATATTTGCTTTTGAGAGCACGTCTGAGCTGCCAATATGTAAAATTTTTTCTGAAGTATTTTTCTGAAGTATGCTTTCTATCAATTCAGCGATAGTCCAGTTTGAGAGTGGGTTGATTCGTGAATCAGCAAAAAGGGTCACATCTTTATTATTTTGAAATGAGTCGACAAGCCACTCAAGAAAATTTTTACCACGCGACCCTCCAGCATGGATCCCAAGTATATTTAGCCGCAGGACAATTCCTTTTTCATACGCCAGCACAATCTCCTCGGCTTCATATTTTGTTTTGTTATATACGTTTGTAGGTTCAGGGATGTCTTGCTCTGTGTAATTTCCTCTATCCCCTTTAAACACAGAGGCTGTCGAAATATACAGTATATGCGCTCCCACCTTGCGTGCCGCCTCTACTATATTTCTTGTGCCTTCGACATTTACCAACTGTGCCTCGGCCGGGTCTCTTTCACAAGCTCCAACATCTACTTTAGCTGCGGTATGGATAATCCACTGTGGTTTCTTCTGCAACAATATATTCTCCACTTCCACTTTGTAGCGTATATCCGCATCTAGAGCTTCGGCGTTATATCCTTTTGTATTTATTACTTCTAACACTGTGGATCCGAGTAATCCTCGCGGGCCACTGACCTGAATTTTGGTAGGTATGCGAGGCATTACCGAGCTCCTTTACGAGCATTTTTTTTGAATAAATACATCACATCTCGATTGTCGCTCGTGAGGTCAGGGTAGAGCTCTTGTTTTACAAGTTTGAGATCAGGAAAAGTAGTTTGGTAGAGTTTGGGAAAATCTGTCTTCCATAACACATTCGTATGCCCACGATATTCTATTTCGGTTGATTTTTCGTTGTAGTATTCGAAACCCCATATGTAGGACCGTGAGCATCTATATATCTCACTCATAGCTTTTTCGCGATCTTTAGGTGCGACATGGATGAGCACATTTGAAGTAAACACGAGGTCAAAAAATCCATCTTTAAAAGGCAAATCAAGTGCATTGCCTTCTAAAATATTAAAATCACTATTTGTTTCTCTTCCTACTTTTGCAACTTTAGGATTAAGTTCTACTCCATACAGGTTGGTATATCCCAGTTCAGCAAGCATCTTCAGCTGCATCCCGTAATTTACTCCGACTTCAAGAATTTTTGCTTCTTTTGGAATTGTTTTTAAAAACTCTTCGTTCATACTTGTTCGGGTTGTACCGAACATTTTCTTGTAGTGTTGGTCAAGCTCTTTTGAGGTAAGAGTATTGCGAGTTAAATATTTTTTACCAAAATCCCCCTTCCAAAATTCATGTTGTGGTGGTGTTTTTATCATGCGTACATGATGTCACAGGACAACACTCGCTGCAAATGTATTTTATTTTTTTGGGTTAAAAAGGTTGAGCGCCTCTTCATTCGACAGTTTATAGTTGGGGTTGTCGCTCCTAAAAGTAAAAGTTTCAGGAACAAGAGGCTTATCTTCAAGCCACGAGACATCAGTTGCACCGAACTCAGGAGTTATGACAAACATTTTTGGTAATTCTTTTGCCCGCTTTGCCTCAAATTCAGTAATGAGGGTTTCGTGCAATTTTTCTCCTGGGCGCATACCCACCACATCGATTGCACACTCAGGAGCAACAACACTCACCACGTCCTTGACTGACATGTTTTTCATTTTGGGTACAAAAATTTCGCCACCTTTCATTTGGGACAGGCACTCGAGCACAATGTCCATTACTTGTTCAATTCGAATCCAAAAACGTGTCATCCTCTCGTCTGTTAGAGGTATACGACCGCTCGCGCGAGTGCGTTCAATAAGCTCTATGAAGCTACCGCGACTTCCAATCACATTTCCATAACGGACAACCGAAAATATTGTAGGCTTCTGTTCACTCGTATATGAATTAGCTGCAACAAACAATTTCTCTGCTGCTAATTTTGTAGCGCCGTATAAATTGATAGGTTCAACCGCTTTGTCAGAAGACACAAGAAGCACTTTAGCCACTCCCGACTCAAGCGCTGCGTCAACAACGTTTTGACTTCCTAAAATATTTGTCTTAACTGCTTCAAAAGGATTATATTCTGTCGCAGGAACTTGTTTTAGTGCGGCCGCATGCACAACATAATCAACTCCTTGGAAGGCTAGCTTCAAACGATCGACGTCTCGAATGTCTCCTAAAAAATAACGGAGCCTTGTCTCGTTTGGATACATTCGTTGAATCTCGCTTTGCTTGAGCTCATCACGACTAAAAATAATTATTTTTTTAACATCTAGTTGCAAAAGACGCGCAGTAAACGCACGACCAAAAGTACCAGTGCCACCAGTAATAAGGATTGTTTTCCCTTTTAAAAACTCTGTTTTCGGATCCATAATACATTAATAACCTACCATACGTTTTGCAAAATACAACCTTCTTGCACTTGGTGATACTATTATCATCGGTTATAGGTTCATTATTAATTATTGCTTTAACTATGTATAAAAAATCACTCGGGGTGTTGTCTTTCGCTATTATTGGAACTCTAATTTTTGGAACAATAGCACTTGCAGATATTATTTCAGGATTATCAACGACAAACATTTCTAATGATGTAATGGTGACACAGCTTACACTTTCAAATCCATCCGACACCACTATTGGAGACTTGCTTCTTGCTAACGTTTCAGTAAACGGTGGTTCACCAGCTGTAATTACACCACCTTCCGGCTGGACACCTATTGCTCGAGCAGATAACGATACAAACGTGTCGATTGCATCCTTTTACAAAATTGTTGGCACTTCTGATTCAGTTAACTCCACTTGGAATATCAGTCCTCAAACCCACGCCGTTGGCGGTATTACAAACTACAGAGGAATTAATACAACAAACCCCATCGACTCTGTGGGTACCTCAAGTGGCCGAGGAGTTACAGCTACTGCACCTTCAGTAATAACTAGTGCTGTAAACGATCGAGTCATAGCATTATTTACTAGCAATGCCGGAAGGAGTAGCAGCGCTCTCTTTAGCACTACGTCAGGAATGATAAAAAAGTATAATGCAAGGAATACTCCATTTGGCCCTACGACCGCGGCAGAAGATGCTGTACAAGTCTCACCAGGAGCCACTGGTTCAAATGCAGTTACCATAAGTGGAAGTAAAGACAATGACTGGGCCGCACAGACCATTACATTAAAAATGAAAAGCGACAACATCTCCTCTCTGCACTTACAAAAAAGTTTAAGCCAATATGCATTTATCCCTAGCAGTTCAACCTTGGCTCTAACAGGTAACTTAACAATTGAGGCGTGGATAAAATTTGACTCTTTGCCAAATACAAACGATGCATCCATGTTTATTAACAAGGCGGATGGAACTTGGGCAGGAAATTCCTATGGTTTTGGATTAACTGATAATAGCGGTACTACTGCGCTATTTTTCGGCATAGTTACTAACGGTATCCCGACGCAGGGTCAGGTCAACTGGTCACCTACACCTGGAAATTGGTATCATCTTGCCGTTGTGTATGACACAACAGGAACTGCAACATTCTACGTCAATGGTGTAAATATCGGGATTGCCTCTGGCCTTGCTTCAAGCATTCAAGCTACTAGTGCAAATTTATGCATCGGCCAAGATTGCGGTGGACATTACTTTTTTGATGGCGGCATAGATGAGGTGCGACTATATAGTATTGCGCGAACCCAATCACAAATTCAATCTGACTTTACAAAAACTCTTGCGGGCACAGAAAATAACCTGAGTGCGTACTGGTCCTTCTCAAACAATCTCAATGATTCCACATCGAATCATAATGACCTTACAACAGGCGGTTCTCAGTTCTCAACTGATATACCTTTCTAGACCTAGTCGTAGACATTACATACTTCACTCAAGATTAAACCCTGCATTTGCAGGGTTTAATCTTGTTAAAATTTGAATGTTTTAGGGTTAAATCCTGCTTTATTCGGAATAAATTTCAAGGTCTGAATATATTCTAAAAACTCAAAAAGAAGGTAGTCATTATATTTTCGGGCTACTACTTGCATGCCAAACGGCATGTTTGACGGAGACGTAAATTGCGGCACACTCACCACCGGCAAGTGTGTCATGGTCCACATGAGTGCTGGGTCCGGGAGTTCAGTTACTTCCCGAAGCGGCGCCTCGCCAGCGGTACTGAGTGAAATTAAAATATCAAACTCGTTAAAATACTCATCCATATGTCGTATCATTTCGTTTTGTGTATCAATTGCTTGCATATACTCGGGCACACTTATTTTTGAACCCGCCGTTATGAGTTCACCCATAATCGGGGAAACAAAATCAGCTTGCTTAAATTCTCCTTTAAAATAATACGACAATGCTTTGTTATAAATGGTAGCGTGCGTCTCGTGAGTTTTTTGGAGTACTTCCGGTAACACCGCTTCCGATACTTCTATACCTGGAGTAGTGCTTAGAATTTTAATATATGCTTCGAGCGCATCTTTTGCATACTGTGGCGAATGTTCCCATGTGAGGGTTCGCGCAAAACCGACGCGCCACGGCCTCCCTTCGGGCTTATGCTGACGCGACTCGTCTATGATTGCCGCGTGGCTAATAGGATAGTCGCGACCTCGCACGCGCATAGAGTCAAACATGCGCTTGAGATCTTGTTGATGTATCGCAAAAAACCCAAGCGAATCTAGACTGTCAGTGGTTTTGAGAGTCCCCGTTCGCGGCAAGAAACCAAACGATGGTTTGCAACCGTATACCCCACAAAAGCTTGCGGGGCGTACAATTGAGCCCGCTGTTTGCGAACCGGTTGCAACCGGCACCATCCCAAGCGCAATTGCTACGGCCGAGCCGCTTGACGATGTGCCAGGCGTTTTCGTTTCGTCATATGGATTTTTAGTTTTTTCAAGCGCATGCACCGCAAACTCTGCTGTCACGGTTTTGCCTATTACAACGGCACCTTGTCTTTTTAAATTAAAGACAGTGCGTGCATCATTGCCCGGCGTGAACCCTTTCCACAACGGGCTCCCCATTTGAGTTGGAAAGTCGGCGGTGTTGTAAATATCTTTGACCCCAACAGGGATGGTGCGCAGAAGATTTTGTCGAAAAGTCTCCCCCTCTGCTTGCGCGACCAATTGTTTGCCTTCTGCCTCATCTGCATACACTTCAAACGCCAAGTATTTTGGGTCAAGTTCTCGCATATTTTCAAGAGAGGCTTGTATAAGATCCGAAGATTGTAGCTCTTTTTTTTGAAGCAATTCCAGCAACTCCCCTATTGAATGTTGTATAAAAAGTTTATTCATAGGTTCGTATATCAAACTTCTCTATTAGTTGCTCAGGGAATGGCAAAATCCGTTCTTCGTTTTTATGGTTTTTAGGTGTCACGGGAATTTCCACACCCTTCATTTTTGGCACGCGTATATTTTCCATCGCTTTATAAAACTCTTGCTCGGTTGAGGCTGATACTTTCAAATAATAGTCCAAAGCTTCGGGTCTTACAGGGTCGATGGTACGCACCAATCGGAATGCTTCGTCGCGTGTCAGCAAACCATTTCGTACATCTATGCTTGCTTGGTAAGAAGCGCGACCGTATCCGCGTTTTAAATAGCAGGTGAAGTCGTGCATGCCCGACATAATATCTTCGACACTTTTGTAACGTTTAATCGCATTTTCCATTTCGGTTTCGCGCCATCCATAGGTTTCATGAATTAATTCAACCTGTCGCTCCTCATCCCAAAAAACATAATCGCCTAAATGTATCCCCCACACCCCAACCTCTTCCATCTCCTCAACCGTTGGTAATTGAAATGGAAATAGATCCTTTGCAGAAACGTCGCCACCAACCATTTGGTCGGGGCTTAATTTCGCAGATTGTTTTAAAAAATATTCGCGGTCAAACTTATGTACTGGGTCGAGGTAGGATGCGCGGCCCGAAGCTTCCGCAAGTGACTCACCCCATATGAGCAACGGGATTTTATATTTGACCGCGATTTGAAGTGGGAACGCTCCTACGCCCGCATGGTCGTGCCAACTCGTGTCACCAATATTTTCAATAGAGCGTTTGACCAGTTTGTTGATAAGGGCGCGGTTGGGCGTAAAAGCAATATGGTCGACATTAAATTTTTCTAAAGAGTTTTGGAGGTTATACCACCCGCTCTCGCTCCACCAATTGTGGCTAAAAGTAACGGCAAGCGGCTTCATGCCATACACTTTTGTAAGTACGTGCAATTGAAAGGTGCTGTCTTTGCCGCCGCTAATGGGGATGATGCAATCATAACTGTCACCGGCCTTTGATTTGGCACCTTCCAAAATCTCGCGCAATTTTACTTCGCGTTCTATCCAATTGATATGTATTTTTTGCTCCGACGACTGGCAGGCCTGGCATATCCCCATCTCATCAAACACAAGGCCGTGTTGCGTTTCGGGCATACAGCAACGCGTGCAGTATTGTAGATGTGGGAACAAGGGTGAGGAATCTGTAAGTTCTGTCATACTATAAAATCTTTTTTTAAAAGACCGTATTCAATAATGTTGTGGTACGTGTCATTTTTAAAATGCGCTTCTTTTCGTATACCCTCCTGCTTCATCCCAAGAGTTGTCGCCAATTTTTGCATGCCAGTGTTTGCACTTGAAGTACCACAATATATGCGATGTAAATTAAGCGCTTCAAACCCATGTTTTAAAATAAGGTGTGATGCCTCAGTGGCAATCCCTTTCCCCCAATACTCTTGGTTTCCAATCAAAATTGCATACTCGGCATTTCGACTTATGGAATCGATATTCTGAAGAGAAATATTGCCCACGTGCTTGTTAGAATCTTTTGCAACAATGGCAAGCACCAAATTATTTTTATCTGCCCTCACATTCGAAACATACTCCTTTGCCATCGCCGGGGTATATGGAAACACGTGGTGTGAGTTATGTTCGCAAACAACAGGGTCGTTAAGCCACGACACATAGTCGCCGGCAATATCACCCTCTTCAAGTGGTCGCAGGAGCACTTTTTCGCCTTCTAAAAATCGACTAATAAGCATAGTATGTACAGATATATAACCACACCTGAAGTAAAAAAGGTACAACCGCTCTTCTGTCAAACCAAAGTAATAATGTCCTAGCGACACCAAGGTGAATCTGTCCTCTGTACAGATTGATAATTTATGCTGGTGTTTTTTCGAATTTGTTTGC
>JAYVXU010000021.1:0-46296 GCA_043784925.1 Candidatus Adlerbacteria bacterium | reverse complement strand
GGGATTACTGGTCTAATACCCAAACAGTACGACATTCGGTGTCAAGAGGACAGAATTACTTTGGTCTAGTAGGACATTATCACTTTGGGGCTACACTTCTTGAGTAATACCGTATAAATAGTTACAATTCGTGCCACATGAGGCTCTACGAACATGAGGGCAAGGAACTCTTCAAAAAGTATGGTATATCGACTCCGCAGGGTATATTAGTGTCCAGTATTCAAGATCTACCTATAACTCAAATAAGTGGGATTGTGAAAGCCCAAGTACGTTTTGGAGATCGCAAAAAAGAAGGCGGTATTGTCAAAGCCACTTCTGTTCAAGACGTACGACATACGGTCGAGGCACTGTTGGGCTCAATACTTCTTAACGAAAAGATCGAAAAAGTACTGGTCGAAGAAATAGTAAAATTTGAAAAAGAGTACTACATAAGTTTTAGCTATGACTCCAGTACGCGCATGCCTGTACTGTCTGTAAGTAGCATAGGCGGTAGCGGGGTGGCAAATGCACATCTCTTCCCTATTGATCTTCTATGGGGTCTCCCTTCTTTTTTTATACGAGACGCACTACTTCAAGCTTCCTTTCCGCCAGAAGAAATTCCTCCAATTACGAAAATAGTATTGCAATTATGGGATTTGTTTATGCGAGAATACGCGCTCTTGGTCGAAATTAATCCCCTCTTCAAAACTACTGAAGGCAACTTTATCGCCGGTGATGCAAAAATTATACTTGATGATGAAAAATGGCGCCCCCAAGAAAAACAATATATAGACATGGACGGTGACATTGCAATTTTAGCCTCAGGTGGCGGAGCTTCGATGCTCAACATGGATGCACTCCTTCGTGCCGGAGGCAAGCCAGCCAATTATACAGAGTACTCAGGTAACCCAGGAGCAGACATTGTCCGCGAGCTTACAAAAAAAGTTTTATCTAAAAAAGATCTGAAAGGTTGCTGGGTGGTTGGTGCTGCAGCTAACTTTACTGACATTTACATCACCCTTTCAGGTTTTCTAGAGGGCCTTAGAGAAATTACTCCAAAACCTACCTACCCCATTGTGATTAGGCGTGATGGCCCACGAACACAAGAGGCTTTCGCTATGCTGCGCGAAGTAGGCAAAACTGAAGGATACAACTTTCATCTATTTGACTCAAACACTCCTATGGTTCTGACCGCACAAACTATGGTTGACTTGGCATACAAAACATCATGAGTATTTTAATCGATACAAACACCAGGCTCCTCATTCAAGGCCTCAGTGGTAAGGAAGGGACCCGTGCATGCAAAGAGTCTTTACTCTACGGCACACAAGTCGTGGCCGGAGTCACCCCGGGCAAAGGTGGGGCGAGTGTTGAAGGAGTCCCCGTATTTGATAGTGTCGCGTTGGCTTTACAAAAATATCCTGAAATAAACGCAACTTTTATTGCAACTCCTCCTGCATTTGTTAAAGATGCTGCACTGGAGGCTATACATGCACGTATTCCTCTTATTGTTATTTTAACCGAGCACGTTCCTACTCAGGACTCGGCATGGATACAATCATATGCAAAGAATGCGGGAGTGCGTGTCATAGGACCATCGGCCATTGGCATCATTTCCCCCGGCAAAGCAAAAATAGGGTCAATTGGCATGGGAGATATGATACGAGGTTTTAAACCCGGCCCAATTGGAGTGTTGTCTAAAAGTGGAGGAATGACATCTGAAATTTGTTTTACTCTCACACGTGCGGGCCTGGGGCAATCAACAGCGATTGGGTTAGGGGGCGACCTAATTGCAGGATCTTCGTTTGCAGACATGCTTGCCATTTTTGCAGAAGATAGTGAGACAAAAGCGGTTGTATTATTTGCTGAGGTCGGGGGTACTTACGAAGAAGACGCTGCTGATTTTATACTACAAACAAAATTTACCAAACCTGTAGTTGCAATTGTTGCAGGTGAGTTTGGGGCTACCCTTCCAGAAGACACCGTTTTAGGACATGCCGGCGCCATCGTGTCGCGCGGCAGAGGTAGTTATCAATCTAAAATCAAAGCATTGCAACATGCAGGAGTCGCCCTCGTATCAACGGTAGAAGAAATTTCTTTAGTATTAAAAAATAAATTACATATATGAAATGGAATACTGCTATAAGTACTCGCGCTAATGACGAGCTTTTTATTAGGGGTATTGCACACGCAAAATTACTACAAGAACACACCTTCACAGAAGTTGCCTTCTTTTTATTTAGTGGTCACCTGCCAAGGGTCCCCGAGCAAAAACTGTTTGATATGCTTCTTACTGCGTGCATTGAGCATGGTATTGAAGCCCCCTCCGATTTTGTGCCCCGCGTCTCTGCCTCTGTTGGGAATCCACTCAATATCGCCGTCGCGGCAGGACTTCTTACTATTGGTGATTGGCATGGCGGCGCCGCAGAAGAACTGGCAAAACTTTTGTATAGCGATACCTCGTCCAACGACATTGTCAAAAATATACTAAGTCAGAAAAAACGTGTTCCTGGATTTGGACACGCAGTATATAAAGACCAGGACCCACGTGCACAGGCGCTGTTACAAAAAGCCGCAGAGTTGGGTCTGGCAGGTCCTTATATACAAAAAGTTCAAGAGCTCGAGCTCGAGCTCGAAGCGCAATCGGGCAAACACCTACCATTCAATATAGACGGCGCGCTTGCTGCCTGCATGTGCGAACTTGGGCTCGATTGGCGGCTGGGCCGAGCGCTGTTTGCATTTGCCCGGATGCCTGGCATGATGGCTCACGCGCTAGAAGAAGTGACTCGAGAAAAGCCATACCGACGCCTCGACCCAAAAGACGTGATGTATGATGGGCCTACAATAAATGACTAGTAGACCTTGAGCTCTTCACGCAATAATTGTGCCGTACGCTGTGAAGCGTGACCATCAAAAGAATAATTTTTCTTTAAAAACTGACGACCTTTTTCCACCAGTTCTTGAGAGTAGCTCGAGTCTGAAAGTATACGACGAAGCACTACTGTAAGTTCGTCTGTTGAAAAAAAGATAGGCGCTGCTTGCGTGTAGACGTCTATGGCGTAGGAATCGGTCTTTCGCCAATGAAACAAGACCAGAGGTTTTTTTGCTATCACGGTTTCGTACATGACAGTCGAGTTACTCGACAACACCACATCGCATATTTGAATGCGAAAAAATAAATCGTCCGAAACTATAGCATAATTTTTACCCTCGAAAAGTGCGTCTATATATTCCGCTCGAAGTGCAAGACCAATATGAGATCTAAATTTAAACAACACCTGTATGTTAGGTAATGCTTTTTGCACTTCAGCCAGTACTGAAAAAAAGTTAGCATTTTCATATGAGTCGAATGCGTGTGGTATAAGCATATTATGATCTTCCGGAGCACCTATCAGTACCACAGGGCGAGCAGGGTCTAAACCTATATCTTTCAAATACTGAGCCCGTTCTAGAGTAGAAAGTGGAGAGGTGTCCACATAGCGGTCAAACCGAGGAGATCCTATGGCACGAATTTGATCTGAAGAGTATCCATGATTTTTTGAGTAAATTTTTTGAGTAAGAGTGCCATACCCTGCCAAATACGAAGCTTCCATTCGTGAATGGACTGACCTGGGGTCTAACACTGCGCCGGCATGCTGGAGCTCAATTGAGGGCATATTCATACGTGAGGCAACTTTAGCTGCAATAAAAAAGTGATGCTGGTGGCCACTAACACTTGCACGTAGTAACACTTTTTGAATATTCTCGTGTACATAGATGTGTTGGAGCGCGTCTGTGTCATACACTAACCTCTCGGCATATTCTTCAACAAAAAAGGTAAAAGCTGGTTCAACCAGAGGCCACCAATGAATGCCTTCATAGGTAAACTGGGGCATACGACTTACAACTTCCTTCGCGCTATGCCATGCTATTTTAAATTCCTTTTGTTTGTTTGCTGCTGTGTGTCGTAATGATTTTGTTTGTATATCCAAAGGATGTACAAAACGAATACGGTGCTTTAAAATTTGCCGCCAAGAAATATTGCGAATTTCGCTCCTATCCATCAGCACGAGCTCTGTGTCCTTCATAGTCTCAAGAAATGGGGCAATGTGATACCAATTTTCACTTGCAAATAATGCAAGGGTTCTATGTGGTAAGAACATACGAGCAAAAAAATTCCACATGAGCAAAAATGTAACGGTGAATGGTTGCACAGGAAAAGCCTCTGCTTTACCCGTGGGTGGTAAACCGATTTCCTCCACCTTGAAACCATACTGCCCAGATAAAAAATGTACAGCATCTGCAATACCCTTAGACTCAAACTGAGCAAATGAACCTGCCGATGCAGACACATGCACTTGCCTGTGTGGTACGACAACTACCGTCCCTTCGCCACAGAGATTGAGCATCTTTTGTAAAGGCACAAAAAAATAAAGAAGGTCCTGCAAATAAGCCTCTATGGCTGGCTCTGAAGCTTCGCCTAAGCGCACACCTTGATGTATAAAAAAAGACATCTCTGATTGCCTGTACCACTCACGGGCTATATCCCCCGCCCGCACAAGCCACTCTTCCCGGTCGTAATCCGAAAATTTCCATTTCTCCCAGGACTCACAGACAATATTTTTTTTCTTTAATTCACGTTCAACCCAAAAATTACATGCAATGACACGCATCTTCCCCTTTTGGGTTTGAATATAGTCCTCAACTTCTTTGAGGTGACGGAGTTCGTAGGCAATTATTATTTTTTCTTTCATACCACTTCACAAAGCACTTTTATATAACTCTATTTATTCAGATAAAGTTCTAAATAGTTGCGCCTCGGGGCGAAGAAGCCAGTCATCTATAGTTTGTGCATTATTGTCTCTTTCAGATACTAGGGGTGCGCTAATTGGCCAGTCTATACCAATTTCTTTGTCGTTCCAAATAATATTAGACTCGCCTGTGGGGTTATACAGAGAGGTATAATGATACTCTACCTCAGCAGTATCTCCGGTAACGCAAAAGCCTGTAGCAAACCCGGGAGGTGCATACATTTGCATATTATTTTCAAGAGAGAATTCTCCACCTACCCATTCACCAAGCGTTGGAGAATCTACTCTAATATCAACAGCAACCGCAAATGCCTTTCCTCGAACTATCCGTATAAGTTTTCCGAGCATTGGTTCATATTGAAAATGCAATCCTCGAAGCACCCCTTCTTTAGATTTGGTATGGTTTTCTTGCACAAATTCTGTAGGAATTCCAAACGCCGAAAATATGTCTTTTCTGTACACTTCTAAGAAGAAACCACGCTCGTCACCTTTTGGCTCGAGCTCTATAAGGAAAAGCCCTGCACACTTTGTTTTTTTTATAATCATCTTAATACCATTGTCCTTTAGATTGTTTTTCGTAATGATCAAAATATTCCTTTTTTATTTTAATCTTCGACCACCAGTCACGGTTTTTTCGATACCACTCTACTTTTTCTGGAATACTTCTTTTAAGTTCACATTTCCTTTGCCAGCCGAGTTCTTGTTGAATGCGCGACGAGTCGGGCGCATAGCGCATATCAGAACCTGGTCTGTCGGGCACGTGTTGCACTTGTAGTTTTTTTGGAGCACCAATACTTGTTTCAATTAAAGACAAGAGGTCTAAATTTGTACACTCTTCCCCTGAGACATTGTATATACTTCCGCTTTCTGCTTTTCTTGCGACCAAATCAATTGCATTACAAAAATCTAGCACATGTAACCAACTACGCACGTGGGTTCCTTCTCCATGCAATGGGATGGCAATACCATCAAGTAAATTAGTTATAGCAAGAGGCACTAGTTTTTCAGGATATTGAAAAAACCCATAATTATTTGACCCGCGCACAATACTTGCTTGAAGACCGTGCGTCTTTACATAAGCCTGCACAAGCAAATCAGCTGCAGCTTTTGAAGCCGCGTAGGGGTTGGTAGGTTGCATAGGTGCAGTTTCATTTGACTGACCTTCTGGAATAGAGCCATACACCTCATCGGTTGAAATATGTACAAATCGGGCCTGAGGCTGCTCGCGACGGAGCACTTCTATTAGGGTGTGTGTGCCTTGCACATTAGTATGTAAAAAATTTGTTACGTCAAAATAAGAACGGTCGACATGCGTTTCAGCAGCAAAGTGGATCACATAATCAAAAGGTTGAGAAGCGATAAGCGAGCGGACCCTCTCAATATCACACACATCTCCTTTAACGAAAGTGTAGCGTCGTTGCGTTGGGTCGCCCGCTGAATCTAGAGACTCAACATCTTTAAGATTTTCTTCATTACCAGCATACGTCAAAGCATCTACATTAAGGATTGTGTCGTTCGGATACGTTTTATAAATATGGCGAATAAAATTTGAACCTATAAATCCACACCCACCGGTCACGAGAAAATGCTTTCCTGAGCTACGCAGCATGAGCCCCTAAAAAATCTGATAACACCGACTCCAAGTGGTCGAGCTGCTCATTTTCTAAACCATGATGACACCCAACAACAAAACCATTTCGCATAACATCATCTGCAACAGGAAAAGCATCATCCGAAAGTGAGCCCACCAATGACTTAAACGCTGGCTGCCGAAGTATGTTGCCTGTGAATATTGGCCTTGTTTGGATATTACACTCTTCAAGATGGCGAGTAATCTCAAGTCGAGTAAAGGGTGCGCCTGGAGCAATCGTCAAAGGGAAAGCAAGCCAACTTGTTTCAACTCTTGGGTCTTGAATTGGAAGAACAAAATAGTGTTTATATTTTTCAAAAAAACGATAAAGTCGTTTAAAATTGCTTCGGCGTCTTGCCGCAAACTTTTTTAAACGCTTTAGTTGCTCTAACCCAAAAGCTGCATTAAGTTCGCCAGACTGGAAGTTATATCCTACTTCGGAAAATACAAATTTTGCATCATACGGCTGCTCGCCTATATGTCCGGCAAAACGCTTTTGAATATCCTCAGACTTTTCGTGCATACCAAACAAAGTTGAGTCTCTCCCCCAGCTACTTTTAATCAAAATTTTTCGGGCGAGTTTAGGATCATGAACACATGCCATGCCGCCAGACCCTGCCGCAGTTATAATATGCGATGCGTAGAAACTTGTGGTAGAGATGTCTGAATACGAGCCAGTGGGTTTTCCATCAAAAGTGGCACCAAGCGTGTCGCAAGAGTCTTCAATAAAGAAGAGGTTATTTTTTTTAGCTATTTTTTGGATTCGAGCCAAATCAGGGATGTTGCCCAGTAGCGATGGGATCATTAATGCTTTTGTTTTACTCGTGATAGCTTTTTCGATTTGTCCCACATCAATATTGTAAGTTCCTGGAAGTACGTCAACAAACACCGGAGTAAGACCTTTTTGAAGAAGCGGCGCAATAGTTGTTGAGAAGGTTAGAACTGGGGTGATCACTTCAGATCCGGGAGGCAAATCGAGCGATTCGACTGCTAATAAATTGGCAGAGGATCCTGAGTTAACCATGACACCGAATTCCTTACCAAAAAGTTTTGCTACTGCTAGTTCAAATTTTTTAGCCTGTTCACCCGGAGAAATTTTTAAAGCATTGGAAAGTACTTTAGTAACCGCGGTTATTTCTTCTTTTCCAAATACAGCAAGAGCATACGGGACTCTCAAATCTTTTTTTTTCGACATGAGCCAATTGTATAAGACTTACTGTAAGCTCGCAATAACCTGTTTTACCCCATCCACAAGCGATGTTGTAGGACGCCAATTAAATGCAGAAAAAGTTTGACTCATATCAGCTTGCCACAATTCGCTATCGTAACTTTGAATAGGAAATGCATTCCACTCCGGCTGGGCTTTGACTCCAAGCTGCTGCTCAACCAGAGTAATGAGCTCTTGAAGAGAAGTTCGTGTCCCACTTCCCAAATTATATATTCGACCAGCTTGCTCAGAGGCGTGTCGTGCAGCGTCGATTAAAAGAGGAGGTATATCTAACACAAAAACAAAGTCGCGCGAAATCGTAGGGGTCGCTAAAGGTACCGGCTCTCCTGCTTTAATTTTCTCAATCATAGTTCGAAGCAAACGACCTTTTTGAATACCGGGTCCATATGGAGTAAAAAGTCTAAATGTAATACATGGAAAAGTATTTCGTCTTGCAAGCCCTTGGCCGTACAGTGTCGCTGCTAATTTTGATACGGCATACAGTTCTACAGGATCACACCTCTCGTCTTCCTTAACAGGATGATCCTTGGGGCCATATTCAGCAAAACTCCCCATGTTGATACACGAGAGCGCACCGCCTTCAAGCGCAGCATCCATAACATTTACTGTCCCTATCACATTCGTTGAAAGAAGGGTTTGTGGGTCAGCAGTTTTACCACTCATAAGCGTTGAGGTTGCCAAGTGAAATAGATGTGCAGGACCCGTATCAGCAAAAGCGGCAAAGAGTTCTTCACGGCGAGAGAGATCAATGCGTCGTACTGTAATTTTTGGTAGCACGTTTCCAAATACCGTTTCGTCTGAACTTGCGCGAATGAACACTGTAACATCAAAACCATCTGCCACAAGCGCGTGAACCAGATGTAGCCCTACAAACCCTGTCCCTCCTGTTACTATTGCTTTAGGCATAAATTATTTTTTTTGAAGTGAAGTAAACATATCTATCATTCGAGGTATTATAGCTTCGTAGCAGTAGTTGTCCTGCACACGCACTTGACCTGCCTCCCCTAAGGTCTGGCGAAGTTTTTTGTCTGAAAGTAGTTTCACTAATTTTTCTACCCACTCATCTTCACTATCTGCTAAAAACCCATTTTTTCCATCTTGGATTATATGCGTGACTTCCCCAATAGTACTGCAAATTGTCGCCACCCCACATGCCATATACTCAAGTGGTTTAAAAGACGACCGAGCCTTGTTCCATTCTCCTCTATCAGTTAGAGGCATTGTGCCAATATCAAAAGTTTGGATACTTTTTGGCACAGCCTCAGCGTTGCTATACTCAAGTCGGTCAACAAACATGACAGGCAACCCAGGTATTGCGTTAAAAAGATCCATGGTTTTTTGATGACCAAGCACCCCCACGACCACAAAAGTAAATGGAATTTTTGTTTTCTTAAGTAATTTTTCTAAGACTGATGCCAGCAACTCGAGGTTTCTATAGTGATCTTTTGCAGTTCCTATCCATCCTATGACACAAGGGTTACTATTTTTCGTATAATCTTTTGTAAATTTTTTATATGTAGCAAACTTAAGTGATGTATTTACTATATGCACATTTGAATTATATTGTCGGGCCCAGTCTGCAAGCACTACACTCCCTACAACTACTGCGTCGGCCATACAGGTAAAGATTTTTGTCTTAAAGTGATCATGTATATATATTGCGTCGTCATAGTCAAAAATCATTTTTCTTCTCCAGACCATCAAATACATAACCATAATACAAAAGAAGTATTTGTTTGAAATAGCTCGTTGGAGATACACAATGTCATCTTTTTTTATAGTGCGGAGGGCGCGAAGAATCGCAACAATGAGATTTAGTTTTTTAGGCCATCTCGTCGTTGAAATAAGCACAGCGGAAGGCCAATGCACTACAGCATCAACACCACGAGCCCGCAACTCTTCTGCTACTCGAAAGGCTCGTTGGCGTGAGCAGCCAGGCAGTATATCTTCTTTAGTAAAAAAATGGATAGTCATAGCTATTTCGCGGATATATAAATAAACGCTTCTGCAACTTTTGCCATATCTACTAGGTTTATACAGTCCGGATAGTTTTGACTGACGTGTGGTGTACATAACTCTTCGCGCGAAAATTGTATAACTTTTGCATCTGTCCCATATTGCTCGGGAAACCACCAATTAGGCCCGAGGCAGGTGCGCATCACCACAAGTGGCTTCTCGAGTTGGGCCGTGATGTGTGCAATCCCTGTGTCAACGCTTACAACTCCAATACTCGATTGGATCAATTGCATCATTTCCTGAAGAGACGCTTCACCTGCCACAACCTGGGTATGTGCAATGTCCTTTATTATTTCTTCTGCACTTTTTCTATCTCCCGCTCCCCCACTAAGCACAATCTTTACTGTAGGAAATTTTTTTTGCAATTCTACTACAAGCAACCGAGCGTTGGCAGGGTTAATACTTCGTCCCGCGTTACCTGCAAAAAAATGAACAACAATATATGCATTTTTTTTAAGATTAAATTTTTCTAGCACCGCCGGTTTCAAATCAATAGATAATCGTGGATATGGGATTGGGAGCACGAGACCTGCTGCTCGAAGCGCCTCACGTTCGTGCTCAACAACGGGGAAATCTCGTCGCACAGGCAGCAGGCGCGTATATAAAAAAGGATTCCACTTTGACACATCTGCAAACCCCACAAGCCCACCAGGACTTGCAAGTAGTCGAGCAAAAAATTTGCTTCCGAGCCCAAACGCACCAGAGTGCTTACCTGCATACTGGGTCACCACAAAATCACTTCCGTGAAAATTCTTCCATAGCCTCCACAACCCTTTGATGTCTCGACGGTTTGTCTCAACCACTTCGATATATGGCGAATTTGAAAATAAATCTGCAATCATGCTACCGCGACTGGCAACAACGATACCGAGCTTTGCCTCAGGAAATTGTGCGTGCACATTTTCGAGCAAATATTTGGCCATGAGCCCATCCCCAATTGAGGACGCACGAAAAGTTAACGCTTTTTTTATGACTCGAGATTTCATACGTGTGAGTTTTCAAAAATGAGCGAGGGTCCAACCAACCCGCGGAGTATATAGTGGTGCTTTGAAACTAAAAAATCAAACAGTGGATCCTGAAATGGTTTGCTCGGGTTAAATGTGTCACTCTCGACCACCACAACGTCAGGGCATATTTTTTCCCAGTCATGTGACTGCAGCACTTCTAAATCCATTCCTTCTACATCAATAGTCAGGAGGTTGACATGTGGCACCTCGGGTAAGGTTGCAAGAATATTTTTGAGAGTATCTACCGGCACCTGCTTTACTCCAAGCGATGTTATCCAACTTTTATTCGCCCACCGTTTTGCCTCCTCTTCTTGAAAAGAGTTAACCGCAGGGTCTGAAAACATATAGTATGTGAGTTCTTCTTTTTTTGCACCAACGCCCATGCAAATATTTATGTCACGTGGACGTGCGCTATTAAACAATCGTATAGACTCCGGGTTTGGGTCAATATTTATGCCTTGCCAGCCGCGTTTATACAGCAAATAGGTATTGGAGTACCGTTTTGGATGATGTGCGCCTACGTCTATATAAAAGCCATTATTTTGTTTTAGTAATTTAGAAATCACAACGTCTTCTCCAAATTGCGAATAGTGGGTTTGTGCATACCCTAAAGCCCACGAATTTTTTATATTTGAAAGCGTGTAGTGGTATTTAGCCGGTATCAAACGTTTAATCACAATATTTATTTTATCACTCTCAACTCCCACGTCAGACACTCGGTTGGCACCACTAAAGACAAGTACTGATCGTAAAATTTTGAATGGGATTGTATATACGACTTAAATGCTCGTTTAATCGGGCTTTTTGACGGATGCGGCCAGCCATACCAAAATCCTGCTCCATGAAACAAAAATGGCGTGTAGTGATACTCGCTCAGCTTTGTGCCTTCAATGCAGTAGTCGAGAGTTTGCGTAGCAAAAAAATGCTCGTGGGTTGGGTCATTAAATGCGTCCACACAGCGAAAGTATGGCACTTGCACCAAAACGTGGCCGCCTGGTTTGGTGATGCGATGCAACTCGCCCAACGTGGCTAAAATGTCTGTGACATGTTCAAGCACATGGTTACCAAAAGTTAAGTCAAACGTATTGTCGGGAATGGGCCAGGGTCGAATATTCACATCATGGACAATATCAACTCCGGGGAGTTGTAAAATATCCATACCGATGGCCCCGGGCAGTTTGCGTCCGCCACATCCAAAATCAAGAGCCTTTGCCCCATCTAAAATATTGTCCTTAGTAAACCCGCCGGGTGCATAAATTTTTGGGGCCCATAGTGTATCCATGTATAGAACGGTAACATAAAAAGTGCTTAGAAAAAATACGCAGGCATGCTAGCATCTACACATGGACACAAGCGATGACTCACAGGCCATTACTATACAACAAGGAACTTTTTACGCTTCGCCTTCGCAAGATGTGAAGATGTTTTATAATATAGCAAAGCTCGGCATTTTTTTTGATGAAAAGTATGCGGCATTAATTAAACCCTACGTTACCCCCCACTCAACGGTCGTAGATGTTGGCGCGAATATCGGTGAGTTTTCTTTTGCAGTCGCCCCCCTCGTTCAAAAGATCTATGCATTTGAACCTGTGTTACGATCTCGAGAACTTTTGAAAAAAAATGTTGCAACTCAATCAAATGTCGAGGTTATAGCCTGCGCATTAGGTAACAAAGAAGGAAGTGTGGACCTGACTCCCGACACAAAGAACAACTCAGGGACATACCGTGTCACCGGGCAAGGCACTATACCGCTCAATACACTCGACTCTTTTAGCCTCAAGCCAAATTTTATAAAGATCGATGTGCAAGGGCTTGATGTGCGAGTTCTACAAGGGGCTCAAAAAACTATTACTGAAAATAAACCAACTATTCTTTTTGAGATTTGTGACCTCACCGTCAAATATGGCGGCATTCTTTCATTGCCAAAAATTTTACAAGGATACAAACTGCAGTATTTCCCGAGCCTTAAAGAAGTGTCTATTCCTCGCCTCTATTTAGAACTTGTAGCAAGGTACTACTTGCGTCGTCCTCGACACTACGACATTTTAGCTACACCTCTTTCATAAATCCTAAAATCCGCTCTGCGCGCTTTGTCCAGGTGTAGTTTTGCACTTTCCACTGCGCCTCCCGAGCAAGCTCATGAGCCTTTGGGCTTTTAATGGCCAATTGGATTGTTTTTGAAAGTGACTCTGCATTGTCGGGCTCGTATAAAAATGCTTGAATTTCAGACAGTATGTCGGTATTTGCAGGTGTGGCACTTGCCACAATGGGGATACCCGAGGCCATATACTCAAACACTTTCATAGGCGAGGTGTATTGATTTGAATCTTCATTTTTTTTAGAGCCGAGCACTAAAAGCACATCAGCTGCATGCAACCACAGAGGAATTTCTTGGGATGTTTTGCCGCCCACAAAAAGTAAATTTGGTGGAATGGTCGCAACTTTGGTAACGTGAATAAATTCTTCTTGTGAACCACCAATAATATAATATAGAATATTGGAGCTCATACTTGCTGAGGCAGCTAAAATATCGAGCGCTTTCCATGCATAAAACCGACCTATGTACACTGCAATTTTTTTGTCGAGTGGGAGCAAAAGTTTTTTTCGTGCCTCTGTTTGCTCCACAGGAGTAGCAAATGCCTCATAGTCGACACCGTTGGGCTCAGAAATAACTTTAGCTTCTGACAGTGAGTAGTCGTCTATAAAACGCTTTTGAATCAATTTATTAGTCGCAATTACTCCACTAATTTTTTTAAAGAAAAATTTTTGAAGCCATGAGGAGTCTTTTGGTGTATGCATCTCGGTAAAAGTTTTGCCCGCCCATGGTAAAAATGCGTAAGAAAAATTGTCCATATCGACTGTGTACACGATAAATGTCTCTCCTTGCAGCTTTTTAAACCACAAATAAAACTCAACAAACATCATAAAAACAAATGAACTCGCGGCAAAGCCAGTTCGACCAAGCACATAGAGGTCGAGTGTTGGGATTTTAACTACCGGCACCGCGCACCTCAAACAATAAAACTCTTGTAAAGTTTTGCTCTCAGTTTTTCGCCCCGGGATAATAAGAGTTACATCCACCCCAAGCGACAAAAAAGCCTCACACATTTTCGCAATTTGTATCCCATGCGCCTTTTCATTAGGCATCCTTGCATTCGCTACATAGTAAATCTTTTGCATAGCTAGTAGTACTATAACTCAACGTTCAACTTTAGAGTTCCTTGACCCTATGCCGCCTCTCCGCTCCCATATAAAATCCAGTCCCAGATGATGATGATGATCGCGTAGACGCCGTCGCGGTAGCGGATTTTTTTACCTTCGTTTGTTGGGCGTGGGTGGTAGGAAATTTGTACCTCTTGGAATCGATAGCCACGGCGCGAAAGTGCCGCCGTAAACAATAACTCAGATTCAAAACGTCCTGGCTTAAAATCTCCCGAGGCTTCATGCGGAAAAAGTTTGTAACAAGTCCACACGTCGGTGAGTTTTTGCTTATGTAAAATATTTATTATTTGTGTAATAATCCACACGCCGAGCCGTGGAATGAGTGCCCCTTCGCGTTCTCGCGGGCGTAAATTGCGCGAGCCGTACACCACTTCAGCTTTGCCCCCGTCTATCACCGCTACAAGAGACTCAATTTCTTCAGGATCATACTCGAGGTCTGCATCTTGAATGAGCACATGCGTGCCCGAAGCTGCCACTAACCCTTCGCGGACCCCGCTCCCCTTTCCTCCATTTTGCGCCCGCAAAATAATACGTGCGTGAGGTCGGAATTCTTCGAGCAGAGCTTGAGTCCCATCGGTCGACGCATCATCCACAATAATTACTTCACGCTCCCAGCCTCCTGTCGGAGCCGCTAACACACGCGAAACAAGAGGGCGAATTGTATTCAATTCGTTGTAACACGGGATAATAATACTAAGCTTGTTCATGCGTTTTTTTCCTCTTCCAATATATGAGCTCATAAAATGCAAACATAACAATAAGACCTTCAACCGGTAAACGGTAGCGCGCATTCACCGTGAGGCCAATAACCAGCGTTGTGAGCATAAAGTACAGCACTATTGCACCACTCATACATGCATACTCTGGCGTAACTTCTTTTCTTATATATCGCACGATTCCTAAAAATGCTAATATGGTCACACTAATCCAAAGCACACGTCCTACCAAAATTAAAATAAATGGCGACGTTGTGTACTGTAGTATAAACGCACCCAATTTTAGAGGATTTGAAAGTAAAACAAAAAGCGCCGGCTTACCCAGCAGTGTACCGGGCTTCTGCCCTATATGGCGCAACACATCGTACATACCATCATGGATAAAAAAGTTTAATGCCGTATTACCGAGGATCAACACCAGCGGCTTCGGGTTTGCAAGTAATATATGCGTAGCTCGCTTTGTAAATTCTCTTGACTGTGATACATCCGAAAAGTTGGGGTCGGCTCCTCCTTGCTGTAGAATAGCCTGATATTCAGTTGCAAAGGTTGTGCCGTTTTTTAAACTCAACACAGACGGCACAAGCACGTCGTACAACGCAACGCCAGACAAAGAGCTCACCGACACCACACCAAACTCTCTATAATTTCTAAGTGCCCACGGGGCTAACACGGCAAGAAAAAGTGCCCCGTAGGCCACGGTGTGTAACAAAATCTTAGGTAGGTTTTTTCTAAAATGCCAAACCAAAACTACTGCAATAAGAGCGGGAAGGTATGTTACTGTTGGCTTGGTTAATGTGGCAAACCCTAAAAATGCAGAGGAAAAAAGTAGATGTAAAAAACGTTCAGTTTTAAGATACGAAAATAAATAGAGTATCGATACTAAAAAGAGCAGAGTAAAAAAAGTTTCACTATAAAAAAATGTTGAAAATAGAATAGACACCGGCTCAAGAGCAAGGAAAATTCCAACCCCAACCACTATGGAACGTACAGGTGTTATATACCTACCTATACGCATAGTTAAAATAGGCAAAAAACTTCCGATCAATAACTGCAAAATGAGTGGTGTCCAATAACTTTTGAAAAGCATATATGTCCATGCTAAAAAATAAGGGAAGACAGGAGGTCGCACAGAATTGAGGAGATACGGCGCCGTGGTATATGCCGAGTAGCCGTGTCCAAGTACTATATTTCGGCTAATTGTATAGTAACTATCCGCACCACTAATTGCCCCTATAAGGTCTCCGTTTTGAAAACGTATACTCAGATACAGGTATACGCACCGCACGAGTAGGGCTAGAAAAAAAATACCTATCTCAATTTTATACTGTTTTAAAAAATCTTTCATTTTTTTCTTGCAACAACAAGGATATTTTTTCCTATAGGAACAGGCAAAACCGACTCAAGTATTCTTGAAAATGGCACAACATACCCATCATATAGCGCCGTATTTCCTGAGCTCAATTTTTTCTTAAAAAGGGTAAGTACTATAAACCAGGGGATTATCCCCAACACATCAAAATAAGAAAGTGTAACTATCTCAAACCCAGCTTCAACGAGAAGTTTTTTTATATATTTTTTAGTATATCTTCGGTAGTGGCCAATTGAAGCATCAAACTCGCTATATAACCACGGTAAGGCGGGTATAAAAATGCACACATGCCCGCCAGGTTTGAGCGCTTGCTTTATATACTGCAATTCTTGCTGCTCGTGTTCCACATGCTCCATCACATTTACATATACGACCGAGTCAAAATGCCCAATATATTTTTGATATATGTCAGCAAACAATGCATGAACACTGACCACTTGAGGCATACTGTGGAATTTTTGAGTAAGTAGAGGATACATTTCGTCTGAAGGCTCGACCGCAACAAGCTCCTCTACCCCTTGCCCCAGAAGCATTGTGGTGACATTACCGGAGCCAGCCCCAACTTCAGCCACTACTTTGCCCAGGTACGGGCGAAACTTACTCAAAACCCATGTATGGTAGTTGTGCGCAAAAGACATTGCCTCAAGATCTTTACCTTCGTATTTTACATTCATGTAAATATTGCCGTCGCCAAAATAATATCCAAATTGTATCAGCAGACATCAATAATATACATGCAAAATATACTACAAAACTCAATCGGCTCGAGGTATAGTAAGGGCTTATGGACAGATATAGGATTCTTTATAAAAAAATTCTTTCAGCTCGGCTATTTCGCGTCCTTTTGATTGGGGGTGTTGGATTTGCGATACAAACTGTTTTTTTTGAACTCTTGAGCGTCTACATGCACGTGCTCGAACCATCATCTGCAACTCTCATAGGCGCAGAGATTGGTGTTTTGTGTAATTTTTATCTAAACAATAAATTTTCCTTTACTGATCCCAGCCCAATACGCTCGCCGGTTTTAGCAAAGCTCGCACGCTTTCATATTGTTGTATCCGGCTCACTTTTTATACAATGGCTATTTTTGTTTTTAACCGAACACTGGACTACAAACGTTTGGCTGATCCATGGGGCATACATCGCCGGCGTGTGTATTGGATTTGGTTCAAACTTTGCAGGATACCATTTTTGGGTATGGAAAAAATCCAACCAAAATAATTAAAATAAGTGAAAATACCCTATTTCAAAAAAATATACTATTTCTTGCATAAAATAAGACTAGCATTGATACTGTTGGTATGAGTGTTATAGAATTTGAAAATAAAAGATGGGATTCTTTTACGCAACAAGTGGAATTTAGACACACTAGCGCAGTGGGGTTAATTGAGCACGGCTCTGTTCTAGATTTTGCTTGTGGTGATGGACTGTTGCTTGAAATGCTAAAGCAAAAAGGAATAGAGGCTACCGGTTTAGAAATTTCAGAGAGCGCAAGAGACGCCTGCATTCAAAAGGGTCTCGCTGTGGAGTTATTACCTCTCGACACTCCTTGGCCTTTTCCGGACAACAGTTTTGACTATGTAGTTTTGCTGGATGTGCTTGAACATGCATATAATCCAACGCCAATTTTAGCAGAGGCAAAAAGAGTATCGAAAGAATATATAATTGTTAGTGTTCCTAACTTTTCTTCTTTTCCTGCGCGCGTACAAACAATGCGGGGCCGGGTACCCGAAAATAATTACCCACACAAAGGTCATATTTATTGGTTTAATTATGTACAGCTTAAAAAAATCTTTCAAGAAAACAATCTTCCAATAGTTGCGCTACGAATGAATACGTTCTCTTTCTTTAGATTATTTGGCACTTTTTTCACAACCCTTGCTCCAAATTTTTTCGCCTTATCTTTTGTCGCCAAAATAAAAAAATAACTATCTACATTCTCTCATCAATTTCCTGGATAATACCTTGCATTAAAGCATCTACTCGAAAATACTTAACATAGCTGTCGCGAGCATATTGCTGCATTTCTTTATATTTTTCGTTACTGAGTGAGTTGTGAAACTCCATAATTTTTTGAGGTAGTATGTGCATATCTCGAAAATCGACAATGCACGCGAACCGCGAATAGTCTACTTTGTCAGAAAAGGGAAAGTTTCTTTCAGTATCTATAATTATAGGGATGCGACCTAGTGATAGTATTTCGAACAAGCGAATTGAAGCATTTGCATCTCCTCTGACATCAAGCCCGTAGTCACACCCCAAAAGGTTCTCAACAAATTCTAAACGTACTAGTTCAGCTCCACCCTCGACCGTGTCTGCATGTCCGGAGTATGAAGATCTTCGTACGATAGAAGTCTTGAGTAAAAAAGACTCTTCTAAAATTTTAAGGGCTTGAGCTCGAAAAAAAACTCCCTTCTTTTTTGCACGATAGTTACTGTTAAAAATACCGTGCAATCTGTCTTTAAATTCTTTAGCAAAACTTCGAAACTTCTGCTTTCCTGTTAAGTTGCTCCATCCTGCAAATCCAATAGTTGGAATGACAGACTTTTCACGTATTGGTAAAATACCCTTGCAATAGATCTCTAATAAATCATCAGCGTAAGGTGGAATGACTATTTCATTTGGTTTTTTTTCGAACTTATATCCCCCATACCTAAGTACAAAAGTATTAGGAATAGTTACTTCGTGCACAATATCACCGATCCCATCAATTAGTAGAGGCTTTTTAATTTTGGCTGACATGGAAGTGCATGCCTCAAGAATATGCGGGTAATGCCTGAGTGCTATATTGTGTGAAAAAGGCATTAAAACCATATCAGCTTTCTCTGGGTCATCCGTTATATCATAATACTTTGTGTCAAAAGAGTATTTTTCAAAAAGGGCATGGTGAAAAGGGGTTTTAATCGGATCAAAAAAATTTCCCCAAAACGGAAACATGAGTGGTGAATACAGTCCCTCTTGTTTCCACTCAGGATCAACAAAAAAGTTTTTATGTAGCCTCATTGTAATTCGTGTAGTATTTTAGGAATAAGTAGACTTAATGAATGTTCAGCTACTACTTTATTCCGCAAAGTTGCCACTATGGCAGCTCGGTCGGGACGATTGAGGAATTTGATCATAGCTTTTGCTACTGTCTCTCCTGCCATTGTTGGCACATACAGCTCATAGGCTCCAAGTAGAGGCTCGTAATTTTTGTTTGTTGTTACGAGAGGTATGCCACAAGCCAGCGCCTCAAGTCCGGCCTTGTCCATATTACCGGTGGTACTAAAGTTAAAAAATAAATCTTGCCCATTCAAAAGTTTTGGCAAATGATGATGTGGCACCGCCCCAAGCAAATGCACTTGGTGCGCATATGGCCTGCGAGAAATTTCGTGATTGAGTTTGGTTGCATATTCAGCTTCAGCTGCAGAAGTGGGCACCCCTACAATAGTAAAAACAAACTTTTCGCCCTGCACATGGAGCATATCGAGTGTCTCGAGCATTTCGACCAAATGCTTAGTTTCGGCAATCCTTCCTGTTGTTAGTATCCTTGTTGCTGTGCTTTCTAAATGAAATTCAGGCTTAAAAAGCTCTGTATCAATCCCATGCCCGAGTGCAGCTAATTTAGGAGTCTTGATAGGGAAACTGTCTAGAGCCACACTAAAAACTCGGTCGACCAATGTAACTGCCCACGTAAGTTTTTGAGTCAGACTCTTGTGTGCATACCAGAGCCCTATTTTTTTGTGCCATTGGCGCCATATATGACCGCCGAGCAAAACATACTCGGGGTTCATATGTACAAACACTGCGTCATAGGAATTGCGATACATAACAATATATTTGAGAAAGCGCGCAACCCGAACAACCCGTGAAGTTCGCTCTTCTTTACCGAGTGAAAGCACCCTGACATTCGGGGGCAAAACATAATCTCCCCTACGCAAACAAATGACAGTCACCTCTTCACAATGAAGTGCAAATTCTTCAATCCATCGATGGAAAAACCCTAAATTTGAATCTTGGCTATCAACCGCCTGTGTTGTAATAAGTAATTTCATAGCCTATACCTTTACCCTACTGCCTATAAGACCCTTTTGCCAGAGCACTGCCCACTCCTCCATTGTGGGTAGTGTCATGCGGAGCTCGCCTCGTAAGTTAGCGTTAAGTATTCGCACTATTTCTTCCGCGAGCGAAGGTTGGGGTACTACACTTCCTCCTGCTTGTTTTACAACCCCCGCATCTCGTACAGAAACAACAGGGGTACCAGCTGCAAGCGCTTCCACAGCGGTGGCACCATACCCTTCATATTCTGCCGTTGCTGCAAACACAACATCTGCTCCTTTATACAACTCATACACATCATTTCTATATCCTAAAAAAACTACGTGGCCAGCGATACCAAGGGCTACTGCATGTTTTTGAAGGGCAGCTTTTTCTTTTCCTTCGCCCGCTATAAAAAGGCCCGCATCCGGTAATTGTTTTAATACTTCAGGCCATGCATCAAGTATCTCTTCCACATGTTTTTCTTTTTCAAGCCTAGCAGCAACCACTACACTATGGGTGAACTGCGGATACTGTGAACTAAAATCAAATGGTGCGACTTTTTGTATAGCCTCTGTATCAATATATATAGGCAAAACGGATATGGGTGCCTTGACCCCGGCTTGGAGTAATTGCTGCTTTAATTCGTCTGACACAACTCGAATCGAGTCGGCTCGCCTGAGTAAGAAATGGGCCAAGTGACTTTTGAAAAAATATTTTTTCTTAAATGCGGCAGCAAATATATTAGTATGGATTTGCAGTTGCAGAGGCACTTTTTGTGACCTAGCTATTCGCCACGCAACAAATCCCAGTAAAAAAGGGTCTTGCGCAGTTACCACATCGACATGTTCCATGAGTCTCCCTGCGCGCATCATAGCTAAAGCCACGAGTATTTTAGATCCTCCAAAGCCTCGTACTTCTCCCTCTGAAAGAAGGGGTGTAGTGTTTTTACTTCCCCGAACAAAAACTATCAAACTTGCAACCTGCCGAGCTTGAACGAGTAGTCGTTTATATACTCCGCTCGTTTGAGTCTGAACCAACGCATCCCCGCTTATCATAAGCACATGCAGACGAGCACAAGGGCTGGTATGTAAAAGTTTTTGCCACTCCTCCATTGAATTGACGGACGAAAATTCTTGCGCTCGAATTTTTGCATTATGAACCAACTGTTCAGTTTTTGACCCAGCCTTTCCTATATCATTGAACACGTCGGTAATGGCAGAAACAAATGCATCCTTGTCATTAAAGGCCAGGAGTCGTCCCGAAACCCCGTCTTCAATAAGTTCCACATTACCCCCAACATGGGTCGTCACAACAGGCGTACCCGCTTGCATTACTTCAATCAGCTGGTGCGACAATCCTTCGTAGTTGGTATTAAGTGCAAAAACATCCGATGCTACAACAAGCGAAAGTAGCTCTTCTTTTTTCATGTCACCCATAAACCGAACCGGGACCCCACTTACTTGTGCATATTCTCGAATTTTTGCATCGTCGGGCCCACTGCCTGCTATAACCAAGAGAATATTGGGGAATACTTTTTTCAGTTCAAGAGCTACATTAATCAATACAGGGAAACCCTTCCAGGGCACAAATCGTCCAGCTGAGAGAATCACTTTTTCATTAGTAAACTTCCACTGGGATCGTGCCTCTTCTTTAGAAGTAAGAGTTCCTACGTGAGCACTACTATATATGCGAGTACTGTTTTGGGCTGCTACTCCCCACAGAAGTACTACACTTTTTAAATAGTCACTGGGCACCACTACACGCGTTGCACTTTGGGCAACTAATGACTGCAGTAAAATAAGACCCTGAACTCCAAAGGAATAGTGATTGGGCTTATTACTTACAAATGAATCTAGTGTTTCTGTTACACCAAATCGTTGCACACCCTGCTCCCACGCATAATCACCTCCAACTCGCACAAAAAATTTTATACCTCGGAGTTTTGAAACAACAAGCGCTGACAACCCTACACTCACCGGGTCTAAAGCGACTATAGCCTCTGCACTTCGACTTTTTTGCCACAGCTTAAGGCAATACACCATATGGCGAATACCAGGCTTTAGGTGGCGCACTTCTCTAAAAGACACCACCTCTACCTGAACATTTTCTTGCAAAGTCAAAGACTCTACCAATTGCTTAGCAAAAGTTGCGGGCCCCCCAATATCCGGCGGATATAACCCCGCTGCTAAAACAATCTTCATACTGTAACTCTAACGTAAACTCGACCCTTCTGCGAGAAGTTTCTTATAACAAAAACTCTGAGAGTACAATTTGTCGTAAAACATAAAACAAAAGCTGAGTAAAAAAATCAACCACCCATACATGATGAGTGGCTGTTGTTGAGAGCTTTAGAAGGTTAGCCTCCCAGTGCGTAGATAAATACGCTGTCGACGTTAAACGAGGAGATTTTATGTTAGGTTAGTGAACTAAAATAGTTACTTACCACTGCGACTCGTTTGCTCACATGCCAGAAGGCCAAGTGGCTCTCCCTCAGTGCCACCAATTGTTGGCGGAGGAGGTATTCTAGCTTGCCTGCTCATTTTATGTTCCTTTGGACCAACTCGGTACCGTCTCGAGTCCTATACAGTATCATTACTAGCTATTCCGTCAAACTAACGCAGTCTGACTACGTTAGTTTTAGAGGATTACTCAAAATCAGTATTCAACCATTTGCCTCCCTTGATTACTTCATGAGCAAACCTTTTAAAGTCTTTTGAGGTTGCATATATTTCTCCGAAAATTCCTTTATCAATAATGGGAAAGTTTCTTTCTGACGCGTACTCTCCAAGACTCGAAAATGGATACGTGACTGCCCAGCTCCAAGCTGCTTCAAAGTTTTTAATTGCCCCCTCCAGCCCACCCATTGGGTACAGCTCAAAAATATTTTTTACCATTACATATACCGCAACATAACGCAGGTATTCATCGCTCTGAATTGTCCGAGCTCTATACGAGCCTTGGAAAAGGCTGCCTCGCTGACGATACTTCTCATTATGGTGATTGGTCATACTTTGCCCCAGTTTACGCATGAACATTGACACCCCTCCTTCTCGCATTTCTTGAAGAATCAAATGTAAATGGTTTGACATAAGAGTGAATCCTAATATTCTCACAATGGGCAAACGTTCGGGCCACCAATCTGGTCTGTTGAATAAATCTCCAGATTTAGTAACCTGGTCCCAATTCTCATCCAAATATTCATCATTCATATAGTACATAAGACGCAGGAAACGCCACTGGTCAGCATCATCAATAACAATAGGCAAGCCTCGCGCCCCACGTTTGACCACGTGTATATAAGAATCTACTGTAAATGGCTCAACTCGCATGGCATTAACATTCTAACAAAACTAACGTAGTCAGACTACGTTAGTTTTGTTAGTTTTCTAATCAGTTTTAAACACTCGAGAGAAGCTCTTTTCTTGCATATCCCTCGATATAAGGTCCCAGTCGTATTTTTTTTTTATAAGGTTTTTTGCATTTTGGATTACTTTTTTTGTTTGTTCAGGGTTTTGGAGGATTCTCTCGACTGCTTGTGCAATTTGTTTTGAAGAGTTCACATCAACAGCGAAGCCGGTAGGATTTTTACTAGGGTTTCTCTTAGAGTCAAACAAAAAGTCAGCAATCCCACCTTCTTGGGTTGCAATAACTGGGAGCCCTGCCGCCATAGCTTCTATAAACGACGTACCTAACCCTTCTGTGAGTGAGGGCCGAATAAAAATGTCACAGGCTTGTAAAAATGTAGGGAGTTTTTTATTTTCAATATTCCCTATAAAATGCACACGATCCCCAACATCCAACTCATCAACTAAGCCCTCGAGTGCTTCTTTTTCTACCCCATCACCAATCAAAACAAAGTGTACGTGTGGAGGCAAAAGTGGTAATGCTTTTATAACCGTATCAAGGCTATTTTTTTTAACTAACCTACCTGTGTGTACGAGCCACACTTCCCCTTTCTTCTTTCCAATTTGTTCCTTGATACTTTCAATTTTGGACTCCTCTATTTTTTCTCCGAAAAGCGAGGCCTCAACTCCATTAGGGATTACTTCTATAGGCCCTGTATACCCTGTTTTTCTGGCCCAAGTACCTAAGTACTGGGAAATCACCTGCACAACCTTGACATGCCTAAACCCAGACATAAGGAGAGGTCTAAAAGGTCTGATCATAGGGCGGTCAAATACATGTTCAAAAGGATCACCATCTTGGAGCGTTAGTACATACGGCAACTTAAACCCGACCGCCCGAAGCAAAACGATTGGCCATACCATATACGACATAAGCGCCCACCATGCATCAAACTTTTTTTCTGTATGTAGTCTACGGGCTAAAAATGCGGCCCGAGGAATAAATAGGATTTTTGAAATATATGAAGAGTTATTCCCTACTCTGTACACCAGTACGTTTCCAATTTTTTCTTGCGTTGTATCTGTACTTGAAAAACGCATAGTCACCATACTAAATTCAATCTCCTTAGGAGAGATTCTTTCTGTAATCTCCTTAACTGCAATCTCCGCCCCACTGACATAAGGATAGTACGCAAGAGAAAATATGAGAATTTTTTTCATACTATATGGAACTCATCAGGATCAAAAGTAGTTTCGGGATGTGGTGCTAGAATATCTGATGTAGTTTTAGCGTACCACACACAACTCACCCCTAAAATTGAACATCCAACGAGCCCCAGAAGCGCCCACAAATATGAAAATGATTTGGAGGCTCTGGGAATAGCTGGGGCCATAGTCGCAACATCACTCGCAGGTATCTGGTTCGACACTGCAGATGATGACGAAACTCCACTACTCAGCTTTTGTTTTATTAGAGTAGGAACTTGCGCTACTACAAGTGCATCTTTCTTCCCTACTAATATTTTTGAAGGGTTAGCAGAGACTATTGTCATTTTTGAATATACACCTGGGTCTGGAGGTCCTGACATTAAACCCTCTGGGGAGTCATGAAGAGAGTTACCATCCCCTTTAGCCCCCATGGAAGTACTGTAATAAGTAGTTTCAATTGGAGTACTCGAAGCGTCGAGAAGTGAAATAGTTTCCCCAGAATTTGAGAGCGAAAAAGAAGATTTGAAAATAGTTCCCTTATAGGTTGGGTACTCGCGCATAAACTTCTCAGGATTTAGTGCAACAATAACGCTGTCTCCTGGATTAAGCTGTACTCCTCCTTTTACTACAACAAGAGGGTGTTTTTTCTTTGATTCAAAGATTTTATATTTTCCTATATCTACACTTTGCTCTCCTTCTCCTGTCAGCTCTATCCATTCGAGACCACTGTCATTTCCTGGCGCATCGTACATGACCTCAGTTATGTGCACGCCCGATTGTGCGTACACTGGAGCCGTGTGTGTATACAGCAGAAGTACAGCTCCAACAACGAAGAGTAGGCTAGTGGGGGTTTTCAGAGTCGAATCCATCGACGGCTAGCATAGCTTTCAGAACATCCTCTGGCAAGCCTACAGCACTGGACGGCGCTGGTTCATGTACATTTGCTTTTTGTTCTGTCGCGACAGGTGGCAATTCAACCACTGGTGGAATCTTGGGAATTGAGGCAGGAGGAGTTTGTTGTATAGGTTTGGAAGGAGCTTGTAGTGTTGGCTTTGGTTCTGGAGGATTGGGGTTCACCTCAACACTTGAAACAATTTTGCTCAACGTATCTCTGAGGTCAGGTTGTGGGTGATGAGTTTTAGGCGGCTCAGGAGGCACAGCGCGAGGTGATGGTTGTGGCGTGGGAATCGGGGCAGGTTGCGCTGCCGGGGGTTTGTTTGCACCCACCATACGTAGGGCATCTCGCAGATTTGTTGCACCCTCAAGCGGAGGCTTAGGTTCTTCTCGCCGTAGTTCGGGTCTCGGTGGCCGTGCCTCAGGAGGGCGGGTAGAAGGTGTATATGATGGACGTGGCGCTGGAGTAGAAGGAGGCTTGGGTACCATTTCGCGAGATGTGACAGGTGCTGGAGTAGAAGGTGTATGGCGACCCAACTCCTGACTCGGCTGCTCTTGAACAGCTTCATGTGGAGGGGCTGGTCTTGTCGGAGGCACATATGGCCGAGATTCGCGGCGCTCAGGCGCCACCGAACGTTGCGGCTCTTCATGGGGTCGCGCATGTTCGGGACGAGGTAGAGCACTAGATTGAGAGTGAGATGGAGATGAGGAGGGAGCAGAACTTCGAGGAACATAGGGTGTAGTTTTGGGCGCAGCGGGTGCGGGTGCGTCCCCTTCGCTCCATGTTTTAATAAACGCCTCAACCTCTGCTCGAGGTTTGGCATATGTTTGACGCGAACTCGCTATCACCCGGTCTGTGTAGTTGTGTGGAGAGGGGTCAAACGGTGGCAAAGTGGTAGCACTAAAGGGGGGCGACCCGACGCCATCTATCATAAGGGTCAGATATACCTGAGCCATACCTAAATTGACAAGGTCAGTTGCGGTAAATTGGGGAGTAAATATGGTTTCAAGAACCTCTGCATCAAAGGGGCCAACTCGAAAAGCGACCGTAGTGCCGACGTTACCAAACACTGCATTTCTTACTTCTTCCTCCATTTGCTCGACATACTGATGTGCAATTAAAAGATTGAGTTTGTATTTGCGAGCTTCAGACAAAATATCTGCAAAACTCTCGTTTGCAAAGTTTTGAAATTCGTCCACATAAAAATAGAAGTCTGGTAACCCATTAAGTACTGCTGCCGGTACGTCAGCCCGTGACATTGCCGCTAAATAGATTTTAGTCACGAGCATCGAGCCCAAAAGTGCTGCATTAACCTCCCCGACCCGCCCTTTGGACAAGTTAATAATAAGAATTTTCTTTTCGTCCATTGCCTGGCGGATATCAAAGCTCGACTTTGGTTGCCCAATAATATTTCGGATAAGAGGGTTACTCGTAAATTGCCCCACCTTATTTTGAATAGCAGGGGTAGCTTCTGCTGCAAACCGGTCGGTAAAATTGGCAAATTCTTCTGTCCAGAATCTTTTAACAACCATGTCTTTGACGTTATCTACTACCTTCTTTCGGAACGCCTTATTGGTGTACATGGTGTTTACATCCAGAAGCGTTGAGCCTTCATACTCAAGAAGCGCCAGAAGGGTGTTGGAGAGGATGTATTCCATACGAGCGCTCCAAGCGTCTACCCAGAGTTTTTTAAACGCAGACATAAGCCCTGACACGACCAAATGGCGCTTATCATATCCAACATCTTCCATAACATTAAAAGCTACAGGATGCTCCATATCAAAAGGCGCAATATAGATTACATCCTTTATCCTATGTTCAGGAATATATTCCATGATACGATCCGCTGTACCACCGTGGGGATCTATAAACGCCATTCCTTCGCCATTGCGGATATCTTGTATAGCTAAGTTTTCAAGCAACGTAGACTTACCCATGCCCGTTTTCCCTATCACATACATGTGTCGACGACGGTCGCGACGTTTAATACCAAAAGGTGTTTCTTTGCCCCGAGAGTTGGTTTTGGCAAAATAGGTTATTTTGTTTATATCTTCTAGCATTGGATTTAATTATATCATTCGGTGCAAAGAAGAAATATGAATTATTGGTCTGAAAATTCAGACAAGGGAATACGCGGTACTTGGGGCCTACTTTCTGACTCATCATGTCCTCGAGACAGGGTTTCGCCCCGAAGCAAAAAACCAATACTAGCGACAGTAATTCCAAAAACAGCCAGTAGCACTCCTTTCATATCACTCGGAAATCCAAGATGCGGCAAAACTGCTATACCTATCCCCAATAAAATAAGACTCATCTCTTTTGACATGAGTCTATAGTATCACCCTCTACCCTGCGCCTCAACAATGACCACAAACTCTCCTCGTTGCTTTTGAGAATCGGCTGTAAAGATACCGAGGAGCTCATGAGCGGTACCAACCTGTGCGTCTTCATACATTTTGGTCAATTCTCGAAAGACTCCAACTCGCCTGTCAGGTGACAAAAATTTTTGCAAACTTGTAAGCGCTTTGAGTATACGGTGAGGTGACTCGTAAAAAATACTTGCCTGTTCATGTTCAGCAATTGTTTTAAAAAGAGTTTCGCGACCTTTTTTAAGAGGTAGAAATCCATAAAAAATAAATGTTTGGGCACGTAATCCCGCAATAGCCAATGCTGCCGCAAGCGCAGAAGCTCCTGGAATAGTTTCAATTTTAACTTGCGGTAAGCTCTCGCGGACAATGGAGACCAACTCAAGCCCCGGGTCAGAGATTCCGGGAGTGCCGGCGTCACAAATGAGCGCAACTTTTTTCCCTTCCTGGAGGAAAGATAAAATTTTTGCAAAACCTTTTTCACCACTGTGGGCATGAAATGAGGTAAGCGGCGTATGTATATCAAAATGGATTAGCAGTTTTTTCGACGTACGAGTATCTTCGCAGGCAATAATATCTGCCTCTTTGAGAATCCTGAGTGCACGCAGTGTTATATCTTCAAGATTACCAATAGGGGTTGCAACGACAGATAAAGTACCCTGATTTCCTTCCGCTGACAGTTCCATACACATATTGTACCACACTTTACATACTTTGAAAAATAGTACACAATGGGAGTAATTGTTCTTTCAGGAGAATCGTATGAACACGGTGGTCCCGTTAGTTTCGTGGAAAAAAACTCATGTGTGTGGCACCAGAGATGTGTCATTCACTTTCTCACTTATCCCCTGCAGCGAGGATGTGCCAAACTGGTCTCTGGACCAAATCTCTAAACCTGGGGAAGAGTTTAAAAAGAAGCTGGGGCTTGTATTAATCGAACAGGAAGTAACCTGTGCATTTTTACCCGGAACTTGGCAAAACAATGCTCGGATCCTATTTCCTTCTCAGTTTATACAGACTCTTCAAGTAGGTACTGTTGAAGTACGCTATAACCCATTCATGCCGGCTGAGGGTACTTCTTTATCAACCCGAGGTCATTGTGTGGTTATAAGCCCTGGTGGTTGCCCCATAGTCGTTATGAGTCGGGGAAATACAGTAATTGTTGCACATGCGGGAGAAAAAAGTCTTTTTGACCACAGAGCACTGCTGGGAGGAGCGGCGCGGAGATATCCTACTGTGATTGACTCAATACTGGCGGAGCTCAAAGCATTATCAACCGCCACAGCACGCGAGGTTCAAGTATGGATTTTTTATTCCATTGATTCGGAGCGGTATTTCCATCCTATGCTTCACTCACTCTATAGAGCATCGAATGAAAAACTATGGGAGGAACTACGCAACAAACCCTATTTTGCTCTTAAGGATACCCCGCAGTATGCGTGTGCGGCTGTAGAAAACAAAAAGCTACACCTCAACCTACCCACTATAATTGCCAAGCAATGTATCGCCCGCGGAGTACCTTGGAATCAAGTTCATTTAGATCACAGCATTTTACCCAACAACGATTTCTCATTCCCAACAACACGTGCCCTAGAAGAAAAAAACAGAAGCCGTCGCTATTTAGTTTTAGCAACGCGAAATTAATTCCGTCTGGGTACACCTAGGCGGATTTTTATTTTAGAGCCTCTTCCCCTGCTTTATATACGTCCCCCGCCCCCATAGTAAATGCGATTACTCCAGCGTCTAAAGTTCTAAGTTTTTGAGTTGTGGCAACCATCCCTTCAATCGCTTGTGCCTTGCCACGCTTTTTATTTATTTCATTTGCCAGAGCTTCGTTTGAAACACTCATGTCAAATGCCTCACGCGCTGCAAACACGGGAAGAACATATGCTTCGTCTGCAAGCGCTAAAGTTCGTGCAAACTCGTCAAATAAGTCCCGGGTGCGAGAGTACAAGTGGGGGTGGAAAAAGACTGCAATTTTCTTGTTCGGAAATTTTTCTCGAGCGGTAATAAGCGTTTTTTCAATTGCTGACGGATGGTGTGCATAATCGTCATAGAGCATAGCCCCATGTGGCAAGATGCCTTTATATTCAAACCGGCGCCAAGTGCCACGAAAAGTTTTGAGTGATTCATCTATAACAGAGTCTTTGATATGTGGAGCTAGTGCGTGTACTGCTGCTTTTGCAGCCCGTGCATTTTCGCGATTAAATTCTCCCGGCTGCAAAAGTTCGGGCACATCTTCTTTTGTATAGTCGACAATATTTTTGGACGTATCAGCAATGGCTTTTGCAACGTTTATACTGTGGGGGTTAGTTACTATATCTCCCCCATCATCGACATTGGCAACCACTTCTTTAAATGCACGTATAAAATCCTCTTCATCTTTAAAATAATCGGTGTGGTCAAGCTCAATGTTGGTTATAACAAGAAGATGCGGATTAAAGGTAAGGAAGTGGCGCTTATATTCGCAAGCTTCAACAACAAATAAATTGCTTTTTCCTGCTCGAAAATTACTCTTCATGTCGGCTGCAATACTCCCCACAACAACCGTTGGGTCTTCGCCTGCATCAATCAAAATTTTAGCGAGCATTGCAGTGGTTGTGGTTTTGCCATTAGTGCCCGAAATAGCAATAACTTTTTTAGGAGTTTCATTTTGAAAATTAAAAGGAGCTTTGCCACTTGCAAACGCACCTAGCGCCTCAAAATAACTGAGCTCTGGGATACCCAGTTCGCGACCTTGAACACGCTCGGCGTAACCTTCAGACCCTTCAATAATAGCGTCGGTGTAGACAATCATAGAAGCCTCTTCGGGCACCTGAGTAGCATTGTGTCCTATGTGTACAGTGACTCCAGCAGCACGAAGCATTGCGGTTGTTGGGGATTCGCTCCTGTCCGACCCCGAAACCGAAGCGCCCTCATGCAAAAAAAGCTGGGCCAAAGCAGACAACCCTATCCCTCCTATCCCCACTATGTAAATCTTTTTTCCTTTCATGCGATTTAGTCGAAATCGTGTCCCGTTTACGTCCTTTGAAACGGGACCTTGTCGAAATTATGTGATCCCGCTGGATCATGTCGGATTCATCCTTTGAAATCCGACCTGCGTCCTTTAGGGAGGGACCTTCTTAAATACAATATCAGTTAATTAAGTATCTGGTAAAACCTAGTTGAACAAGTTTTTCATATGCTTTCCACACATCACTTGGAATTTCCTGAGGAATTTGAAAACCTTTTGCCGGGTATTCTTTGATGCGTTGTAAATCACTGACCAATAAATGAATAAGTCTATCCTTAGCTTCCTTTTTTATTGGATATTCCTCAAAGGACAGTTCTGGCGAAGTCATAATAATTTCTGGTTCCGGCCAAAAATTTTTGAAAGTTGCGTATGCTCGACGCTCCATGTATGGTTTATGGACTACGATAAAGGTATTTAGATTCAATCCTTTTTCTTTCAAAAGTTTTCGAGTAAAAGTAACATTCTGTTCGCTATTTTCTGCTGCATCTTCTAGCAAGATCCTGTCAGGAGGGACTCCTTTTTGTATAGCCACTTCTGCAAAAACTTCGGCTTCGGTTCTATCCCAATTTTCGCTTGGCATTTTACTTCCGAAACCACCGGAGAATACAAGAAGTGGTGCCCAGCCCTCAAGAAATAGCTGCGCACCTCTTTCCGCGCAGCGAGTATCGTGACTTCCAAATACTAAAATAGCATCAGCTTGTTTTAGCTCATGATGCATAAGCATATAGTCCCAAATTATTTTCGCTTGTACATCTACCTCATTCATATTTACTTCAATTTATTTACTGCTTCAACAAACTGGTCGTTGCGGTCGTATTCGTTTTTAAAGGTTCCAAAGGAGGCAAAACCCGGGGAAAGGATGAGGATATCTCCTGCTGCGGCACTCGCAAAAGCGTCTTGTGTCGCCTTTGCTATATCCAGGTACACAGGAGCTGTCCCCACTAAACTTTCGGGAAATTCTTTTTTAACCCGGTCAGTGCCAGTCCCGCCAAGTAAAAATATACCTTTGCAGTGTTTTGTAATTTCCTCTATATACTTTTGCGTTTCCAGTCCTTTGTCAGAGCCGCCGGTAATTAAAATAATATTTTTTGTCTCACCAAAAGACTGAAGTGCAGCTATGGTAGCATCAGGAGTAGTCGCATTATTATCGTTATAGATTTTGACACCACCTATTTCTTTCAAAAACTGAAGCCGGCCCGGCACACCCGTAAAAGATTCCAGAGCCAATTTGATAACATCCTCCGAAACGAAGAGCGAGCGAGCAGCTTCGCAAGCCAATCCTGCGTTGTAGCGATTATGCTCGCCTGGGATTTGAAGCTGTATATCTTCGGGTATGTTTTTTGCGCTCGCAATTTTTAACTTTCCTATTACTTTTGCGTCATATCCAAAATCTTTGAGATAGTGCTCGAGCTGTTCCCCTACAACAATAGTATCGATCTCTTTTTGATTAAGAAAAATATTTGCTTTGTCAGCAAAATAGCGCTTCATACTACCTCCATAATAATTCATATGGTCCGGCAAAAAGGTTGTGAAGACTCCAACATGGGGGCTCAAGCGCAAATCACCAAACCCCTGGAGTTGCCAAGAATCAAGCTCAAGTACCACTACATCTCCAGGTTCGATCATTGGCAATTGCCCGAGAGTTGATAGGCCTCGTACATTGCCACCCAAGTGTACGTTATGAAAAGACATAGTCTGATTCCTCTGACACTCAAGTTTTAAAATTTCAAAAATCATTTGAGTGACTGTTGATTTGCCTCTGGTCCCGGTCACTCCCACAATAAGAGCTCCTGCACTCTGGGTCAACTCTGCCATGAGTGCCGTCGACATAGCAACGGGCACATTGTGTTCAATTGCGTGCTCTATATATACTGAATCAAGCGGAACTCCGGCTGCTTTAATAACCAGATCCCGATCTTCAAAATCCTTCATGTTATGGCCACCTAAATGAAAAGTTATGTTGGGAAATGCTTTAAGCTTTGCAATTGAATCAACTAGCTGTTCCTTAGTTTTAAGGTCAGTCACTATCAACTCTGCTCCGCATTCAGCTAAAAACAGCGCGTCGCCCACTCCACGTCCCAAAACCCCCAGCCCCATAAGGGTAATCTTCTTTCCTTTAAAAAATTCTGCAGCTTCCATAGCCCTAGACTACCACTCTTCGCAGGTGTTGTGGAATATGGACCAAAAACTCAAGGGGTGACATGTCACACAGCGCAGCCAACTTCTCAACACTGTTAGGGTCCTCTAGAGAATTACTAATAACAACTACCCTGGTACCAATCAGGGTAGTTTTGCACTGGCTCACATCAATTGTAGTCATATTCATACTGACTCTTCCAATAACTGGACACGTAACTGAATCAACCAACATTACTCCCTTATTACTCAGCCGACGGTCATACCCTTCAAAATATCCCACGGGAACGGTTGCTATCTTCATTGTCTGCGTTGCAAAAAATGTATTGTTGTATCCAACCGAGTCACCTTTTTTAATTTCTTTAACTACCGTTAGTTGACTATGCATAGATAGTGCTGACGCAAGAGGCAAAGAACGCGAAGGAATTCTTTCGAACCCATAGAGACCTGCCCCGAGACGTATAAGATTTGCTTCACACAATTCGCCATATGCGGCACCTGCGCTAGCTGCAATATGCCAGTATTTCATCCTTGGAAAGTGTTGTCGCCATTTTGAAACTTGCTCATTCCATACCTTAATTTGCTTATGAGTAAACTCTTGGTCTGAGTCGGCACTTGCGAAGTGGGAGCATATTCCCTCCACACGCAAGTATGATTTCTGGAGCAGGTCAAAAGCGTCCTCAACTTGTGGAGGAAGTATCCCTTGCCGATGCATGCCGGTATCAATTTTTATGTGGACTGATGTTCGAACATTAGAGTTCGCCAGCATCTGCAATGCTTCAAAACTCGTGACTACAAAAGAAACAGCATGTAATCGGTTTGTAAGTATCTGTTGAAGTGGAACGAATCCTATAACGAGCAGTGGAGTTGCAATTCCTTTAAGGCGTAAAAACTGTGCTTCAAAGTATGAGTCAACAACCAGAAAAGGTGGAGACATAGGCGCGACCAAACGAGCCACTTCTAGTAGTCCATGACCATATGCATTACTTTTAAGGACCGGGGCAATGGGCAAAGCATATGTTTGTTTGAATGCCTCGATATTAGACTCTAATGCACCCCCTGAAATACGCACCTCAATGAGAGTCTCAGGTTTTGGGCGTAATTTTTCTACATATCGTAAAAGCCGTCGCATAGAGTAATTATGCGACGGCTTTTCCTAAACCCCAAATGTAATTATTGTGTTTTTTGGGGTGGTAATAACACTTGGTCAATAAGGTAGATTGTCCCGTTTGTTGTTGTGTATTTCTCCAGCGCTACAGAGCTGTTAACACGGGCACTCTTGTCTCCGGGACGTACACTGAAATTGAGCATATCTTTTGACAAAGCTTGGATTGTTCCTGTTTGTTGAATGTTAATATCTATATCTTTGCCAGACACAATATGGTACTCAACGAGACGTTTAATTTCTGCTTTTGTCATGGTCGGAGGGAGTGGAGGAAAGCGTTGGTTCATAGGAACAAAAATAGTATACGGGCCTTTACTACTAATTTCCGATACCACTCCCGAACTTGTAAGTAGTTTTGTAAAACCTGAAGCATTTGGGATAGTTGCAAGCACAGAAGTTATGTCTTTCGGTAGGACTTTTGAGGTCAGAGTCTGGGTAGTGGGCACATTATGACTCGCTATTGCCGCATCACTAGCAGCTGTCGGATTGGTAGAAGCTTCAGGAGTGGGAGGTGCGTTTCGAGCCAGGTTCATGCCTGTAGTAAACCACCACAACCCCATAAATAACGCTATTAAAACTACTGCTACTATTCCCCATGTTGTTCCTTTCATATGTAAAGAATTTTATTAATATAAGTTGCCTACCACTACTATAGAGTAATACTACAACAGTACAGCTTGCATATGAAGACCTTCTGAAGAACAACTTCTGCCTATTTCCGGGACCGCTCGGGTTCAGACAGAACATATCCCAACACATCAAACTCAGGATCCCAGAACTCAATTAACTCGTAGCCCACCCGTTGCTGCAAAATTAAATTATGTGGTTTTGCACGTAAAAACTTTTCTTTAAAACTAACATAGTCATCAATCTCATAGTCGTTTGAACCCGCATGAGTGTGGTACGGGTCGGGGTTGCGAATACGCAGGTGCGTAATAGCATTATTTCCCGTCATAATAGGGTCATGAAGCACTACTCGTGGGCCCAGCGTTTCTCCAATGAAAGTACCGAGCTCTCCTACTATTTTTTTTAAAGTTTCAAATTCCTCCTGGTAATGAGCAAATATTGTGAGTGACGAAATAGGATAGACTTCCCCAACTATTTTCTTGCACATTTGCGTTGACGCTTCGTTTACGTACTCAACCGCATGAAGTAGCGCTCCTGTCGTCGTTATGGGACTGAATCTATATAATTGCATATATTTATTTTACACTTTTTCTTACTTGTTTACACTTCACTTTTACATACAAATAATCACCGAACTTTTGTCCGGTGATTATTTGTTACCATTTCCTATGAATTGAATTTGCCTATTGTGCTGATGTTGTCGAAGATGTATTTCCAAGTCCTACCGTCACCATTACACTTACTTTATTAGACGAGCCCATTTCACTAAACACATAGGTGTATGTGCCCTCTTTCTCAGGACCAATGATTGAACCCGTTGAGAAATTTCCTCCTCCATCAGCATGTGTTTTTGCCTGCATCACGCCGTTAACAGACACCTGTACATCTGTTTCGTGGGTAAAATTGTGTCCCGTGAAGTCAAGATGTTGACCAGGTTTTACCATCGTTGAGCCCGTAGTAACCGTGCCTTGAAAGTTACTCATTGGTGTCGTGCTTCCGGTAGTATTGCCCGAATTACCACCATTATTGTCAGTGTTTGAAGAAGTGCCATTACCCATTCCCATCATGCTTGCGATCTGAGCCTTAAGCTTTGCAATGATGTCCATCAAATACGCAATCATATTTGAATTTGTATGTGGCATACTCTCGTACCCTGCGTGCGGTAATGCAACGTATGGGAAGCTAGTGCGGAAAGGAAGGTCATTAGCATCAACTCCGTCCCCAAGCTTTGCACCTGTTGGGTCCACAGTAAACCCTGGGTGGAAGAGTGGGTATGCTTCACCTGCGACGGCTTGAAGTGATATGTCCACCACGTCGTCAGTCAAGCGTCGACCATTTGGATATCCTTGTGTATCGCCACCCAAGACTCCCATTCTATTTGGAGATACGGTTGATGGAATAGCTACATTCAATCGCAACTCTTCTGCAGGAACATTCTGGGACAGTTTTGTAAGCCCGGGTATACCGGTCAAGAATATCGACTCGAGGTCATCGCGCTGTGTTGAACTCCCAAAGTTCCCTTGGGGAGGGACCGCAATATTGTAGATTGATTTTAGAAGTGTTGCGACTTCAGGGTTAGCTACACCATTTGCAAACTGTGCGTCATTCTCGGGTTTTGAACCGTTAAAGATGTCTTTTGCAGCAAGTGGCACAACTACTTCGTTCACCAAAGGACTTCCTAAACGTGAGATTTGAACCCAGTCCCCCTGCATAGAGTTTTTACCTGTTGAAGAAAGTACTGTGGTTGCTTTTCGCGACGCAGTTGTCCAAACTCCAATGACCGCACGTGGGTCGGTTGAACTTGCAGGTTGATTGTGGCCCATAGTCACGTCAGAAATTGGAACCTGTAGTGCAAGAGTGTGCACATTAAATCCTTGCGTTGTATTAACTCCCCCTCCCGCGTTTCCAGGAAGTTTCCTTATACTGAGAAGGTCAAACAAACTTCCTAGATCAACAAAGAACGGATCATCACTTTGCCCTGCGAACACTTTTGCTCCACCTGGCAGCATATGTACGGCTTGCGACTGAAGTGTCGCATAATTTGGGGTTGATTTAGGCCCAATGTTAACTGGAGGCGACGGTAGGTCGGTGCCCAATACTGTACTTGAACCGTTTTGTACTTTCGTTAGTGTGTATGTTTGTCTTACATTCCAGTTTGGGTCCGTAAGCGAGCCGATAGGACCCGTGTTATACAAAAATGTATTCGGGTTTACAGTGCTCGTTTTAAACTTAAATTGGTAGGTAATGTCTGGTTTTGCATCGCCGTTATTGTCTATATTAATTTCATATAAAACATTATCGTCGAATGAATCGAAATTAGGACCGCCGGCCGGCTCCTCGAAAGGACTGTAGTTTGCGATCAGAGTCACCGTGTTTGGAGCGTCCGGACTCACGAAAGCATACAGGTCGGTGGCATCTGCTTTTGGGTCACCAGCTATAAGGGGCGCTTCACGGTGACTTGAGGCCAAGGCCAGAGGTGCTACTGAAGAAAACAAAAACCCAAATAGCGTGATGGTGGTTACTAAGCGTTTTACTTTGTCTTTAAACATATAGTTTCTTTTGCGAATATAATAATAAGGGTACTGGGTCGTGATGTAAGCTCTTTTGTTATTGCTATTTATTAAGAATAATACGAGCTACTATATACTTAAGTAACTTAAGTTTCAATGAAGACGCTTCATACACGCAACAGTACCTACAAGCCAATACCAAAAAATACTCGCTCTATAAACCAAAATATAGCTATTGCTGCAATAATAGCAGCCACCACCTGTACAGCTCGTGAATACCATGCTTTTTTTCTAAACAGATAGATTAAAGGAAAGGCCAAACTCACAATAACCAATTGCCCTCCTTCAATACCAAGGTTAAATGCAAAAAGTGAGGAAATAAATTTGTCAGTTGGAATTTGAATTTCTCGCAGGAGTCCTGCAAAACCAAGCCCATGGAAGAGTCCGAAAAAGAAAACTGCTGCAATTTTGCCATTGTTTTCGCCAATAAATTTTTTATTTTTAAAGAAAACCGAAGTAATGGCAACGTACGCTATAGAGAGCGCTATCATGGGCTCAACAATAGCCGGACTTACCGTGAGTACTCCACTACCAGCGAGCAGGAGCGTAATACTGTGTGCCACAGTAAATGTGGTGGTTAATTTTAAAATATCCTTCCAAGAAATAAAAACTAAAAGGAGGGAGAGTACGAATAAAATATGATCTGGCCCACTTAAAATATGATTGATGCCCAGTTTTACAAAATCAATCAGATTATCTACAAAAGATGTTTGTTGATTTTTAACTATTCTTACTATCTCTGCACCGTCTCTAAATTTTTGTGCATAGTCGGGCGCTTGGGCATTGGCAAACTGCAAAATTTCCTCAGGGGTTGCATTTGGGTGTGTCTGTATATACGTTGTTAATTCCTTCGGGATTAAATCATGGGCCATAACCACAACAGGCACTAGTGCGGATACAACCAGAACCATGGCAAGTAATATTTTTTTCATTGTGAGAGTGTGCGGAGGGTAGAAGATGCTACTGACGCCTGGAGTATAGAAAATCGCGGGTTGAGCGCAAGCGCCTTGGTTAGATACTTCGAAGCTTTCAGATTTTGATTATTTTTTGCTGCTATAAGCCCTTGATGAAACAGTATAAGAGGGTCATTTTCACCTAGGCGCAATGCTTCTTTTTCGTACCCGGCCGCCTTAGTGAATTGTCCATTTTTATAGAGTGCCCACGCCAGATAGTCGGCAGCGTATATACTCGGACGCGCAGTATATGCATTTTGAGCGCGCACTAGTGCATTTTGCAGTTGCAGGTCGTGGTCGCTTAAAAACAACGACTCTTCCAAGTCGGTGTCTACCCCACTTTTTTCGGACTGAGCAAACGCTAGCTCTGCCAAGGTTATATATTGCTCTGCCTCTTTTGTTTTGTGCTCCTGTGTATACACATCACTAAGATCAGTTGCAAACTGCACAATCGAAAGCTTTTGATACGCCTGTAAAAAGTATGCTTCTGCTTTAGGTAGGTCTCCATTAAAAAATGCAATTTTGCCCAGACCCTCAAGTGCTGTCGGATATTCAGGAACTGTGGCGAGGGCGTGGTTAAAATCAGTCTCTGCTTCTGACGTATTACCCCGCATATCAAGTTTACCTAACTCAACATACGCAAAAGCTATATTTTCTTTAAAACTACTACCCGAACTAATGGCAAGGCGTAAAAATTCTCGGGCTCCGGAAATGTCTCCCTTTAACTCTCGAATGTAGGCGACGCGGACATACGCACTGTACTCAGGGCGAAGATTCATCATTTTTTGAAACGCAGCAACCGCTTGCGTGTAGTGCCCAAGTTCAATTTCTGCGTCTCCCAGCAACCCGTAGTAGGTGTTTCGATGTGAGTCCAAAGCGATAGCTTCCTGTGCATACTTTTTCCCCTCCAAAAAATGGTGCCGACCAAGCGCCACACTCGAACGTGTGGCCGGCACATCAGCATTTGCCGGCTCAATCTTTTGCGCCTGGTCCATGAGCTCATCAATTTTTGTGTAATAGGAGCTGTCTGCCGTCTCGCGGACTTTTTGCAAATAGACTTGGCTTAAACTTATGTATAGAGCTACGTTGTGAGGATTTTCTTGAATTTGGGTGCGGAGTCTCCCAATTTGTCCATCAAGAGTTTTTACATTTTTAACAGTACCTTGTTTCTTTTTTTCCGCTGAGTAATTTGAAATAAAAACAAAACTCACCATAGCGAATAGTAGTGAAAAAATAAGTACGCTACTGAGCACTTCGGTTGAGTTTTTTTGTAACCATTTCATATGGAGCCACCTCAATTTATTAAAGATTCTATCCTACAACATATTTAACTATCTGTCGTAATTTAAGAAGTAATTATATTGTGTAATTAGCAGTAAAAGCGTTTAACCAGAGTGGGGATATCGGTCTTTGCGAGATCTCCTTTTTCTATCCTTCTTAATAGTTCTTGAGGAGTAAGCCAGAAGGCTTCAGTAAAATCGTCGGGATTATACTGTGGTGTTTCGTCACTTTGAATCTCAAATATTTTCATAAACAAATCAAACCCGTCTTTGTGCGTTAGGTACGCGAGTTCTTTGTAAGGAACTTTTGATACATCTATATTGAGCTCTTCTTGTACCTCTTTTGCAAAAGCTTCCTCGTAGGACTCCCCACTTGAAACATGCCCCGAGGCACTGAAATCCAGTGCCAGCGGTGCAGTGGCTTTATGTGCAGTACGTCTTGGGATCCACAACTCTTCTTTTGAATTTTTAAGAAAAACATTAATAACCCGAAAGTTCTTTAACCCTTCCGCATATATGTCTGAGCGTAATTTGCGCCCAATAACCTTGTCATCGGCATCAATTAAATCTAAATATTCTTCTGGGTGCATGTTCTATTCAAATTAATTTATAACGAACTCAACTCTTTAATTTCAATATTTTTAAGCAGAGCCGGTTCTTTTTATAGCTTCCGCCTCTGAATCATTTTTTTCTATAAGGTATTCTTGATTCCCCGGGATCAAACTAACGTGTCGGCGAAGTCCCTGGATTTCTTGAAGTAGATGATTCATAGAGTCTAGAGATTTTTGAGCTTCATCCCACCTCACTTCCACTGAGAAAGTTTTAAACTCACTTTGAGCTCGAGCAAATTCAATTTTAAGTTCAAGGAAGTATCGGTATAATTCTTTCATTTCAGGATAGTCCGGATATCTTTCTCGAAGAGACTTTACTTCAGGGTCAGTGGTCGGTTCGTCTTCAAAATCTTCGAGAATCCAGCCGAGTTCACTCATCCCTTGATCAACTAAGGGAAGGAACGCGCGGTCAATTTGCAATTTGTCGTCCAGCAATAGTCTTGTTTCTCTCACCGTCCATTCTTTTTTTGCTACAGCCTCAGGAGCACTTGGGGCTACTGCCGCCTGACGTGGGGTGGGTTTAGATGGGTCCTTCTTTCGAGCCTCCGCTTGTGACCCTGCTGCCAGAGACGCTGCCGCTGCCAACCCTCCCGCTAAAAAGGCGCGTCTCGTTGGATTCTCGGGCGCGTTATCTTCAGCTTTTTTCTTAGCACGAAAATTAAATTTTTCCATATCAAAATAATATCATACTAGTTGGATCCTCATTTTACCTTTGTTTTTAATGGTATGTGCGTGGGTTCCTTCACTACATCAACATTTAATACTGCTGATTACCGCATAGTTTATTTTTAAAATTCTAGCGACTTACCCGATAAAAGTGCGAAACCTTTTCGCAATGCTTTGATTTCAGGATCATCGCCTCGTTTATTCTCTGTATATATCTTTTCCAGACTATTTTCCTCAATCCACTCAAATCTGGAATGATCTTCAGGGTTGATTTGGATATTCTCAATCGGACTTACAAAAGTTGCAAAATAAATCACTTCAACAGAGTGCGAGCCTTTAACTTCATTCATGTAGGTAAAAGATGCAAATGAGTACGTAGAGCACTTAAGGAGGTTGAAAAAAGAGTTTTGGAAGAAATCGAAAAACAGTTTCCTCGAGGAAAGTAAAAAGAAAACCGCCCAACCGAAGCCGTGAGGCTTTCAGTGGGCGGTTGGTAGATGACTACGACACTGCTTCTGACTTCTTCGGCCACCAAAGGCCGACTTTGATACCGATGACGATGCCGACGCCTGTGAAAACTCCAGCACCAATCATGATGCCAGGGCCGACCATGACGCCTGCACCAACAGGACTGTCAACATTCAAGCCGAGATGCACGCCAACACCGACAAATGCGCCGACGCCAATCATTATGCCAACACCAGTAAAGACACCGACGCCAGCATGGGCAAAAGTAAACATGTCGTCCTCCAGAGCGTTAAAGATCAGTTTCATCTTTAAGTATGCACCCAAATACAATATTTGTCAATTAATGTCAAGAGGGGCCACAAAATAAGGCTTTTTAGGAAGTTCAAGAGTCTTCTCATCACCCACCCAATTTTCCGGATATTAGAACATGCTTGTTATTTTTCTGTCGCTTCTGTATATACTTGCGGCACATGACGCCTCGTCACACTTTTGAGTGCAGACAGAAATATTGTCGCCTTATTTTCTGTTCGGCCTCACTTTTTAGTGAGGCACCCTACTGTATTTTCGTTCGGCCGCATATACTTGCGGCACCCTACTAAAATATAGTCGCTTTGCTCCTTATTTTAGTGGGCATGGGGAGACTCGGTCACACATAATTTTTTGCTAAAAATTTGCGCGACCCCACCTCGGCGCCGACGCGCCTGCGGCCTTCTCGTCTCCCCCGGCACGCACAATGATACTTCGCGCAGACGGCACCCAGCCGTCTTTGCGAATCATTGTGGGCATGGGGAGACTCGAACTCCCAAGGATTACTCCATACGCTTCTGAGACGACGCCATTCTGAACTGAGTGGGCGTGGGGAGACTCGAACTCCCAACCCGTAAGGGATACGCTTCTGAGACGTACGCGTATACCAGATTCCGCCACACGCCCACTCAATTCAGAACACTTTAAGTAGTCCAGTTCCGCCACATGCCCGATATTTGTACATTACACCACAATCCCCTTTTGTTATAGGCTACTATTACCCGCCCTACTGCAAAATCTTTTGTATAGCCTGGTCTGCCTCTTCGGGTTTCATTGGGCCTCGTTGATGAACGACTTGTTCGCCTCGACTATTTACAAAAATAGTTTCGGGTACGGCATACCCTTGCAGTTGTTTAAATAATCCGTCATTAGGGTCTAACAGCAAAAGCACTCCCGGCGGCAATAGTAAGGAATCCGAAAATGTTTTAGCATCACTGAGAGACTCTCCCCTGTTTACCGCTAAAATTTGAATTTTGTCTCCATACTGTGCTTTTAACTCTCCTAAATGAGTTAACTCCGCCTTACAATAAGGGCACCACGATGCCCAGAAAAATACTACCAGCGCTTTTTGAGTAAAAGAATCAAATCGCACTTCATGTCCAGAATAATCAAAAAGAGAAACTTTGTATTCGTGCGTAAAAGCAACGGTGCCCGGACGCGGAGTATGCGCTTTAATAATGAGAGCCACAATAAGTACTACCACGAGCACACCTGCTATCTGAAAATAGGTGCGCAAAGAAACTTTTTTAATTATTTTAATCAGTAGATGTAGTCGTTTTTTCATATACTATCCTGTCCAATTAAATAGCAGAATACTAAAGTCTGCAAGATTGACCGTACCATCATTATTTAAGTCACAGTTGGCTTTACTCGTTCCCCAGGCAGAAAGCAAGATCGAAAAATCGATTAAGTTTACTTTGCCATCACCGTTAATGTCGGACTGCGAGGCTGAGGACGCTGGCACGGACGGACTTTGCCCCACCCCAATATATGCGTAATTTGTAAAATCACTTTCGGCCGAAGCAATTTTTTGTCGAGCTCTCACACCATAGGTGCCTTTTTTAGGAGCACTGGTAGCAAAGTCCCAGATGCCCGCTGCACTGGTAGTTGCAGCATATACTTTTGATTCGTGCGCGGTATCAGGTTTGGGGGTGATCGTGACTGCAATCACGCTATTGGGTGTTGCTTCGCCAAACACATGAATTTTTGAACCAATAGGAACTTGGTCACCCTCTAAAGCTAGAGTTGGGGGTAACACAATGTTTGAAATAGTATTGCTCGTACCCGCCCCAATCGCCATAGTTGCCGAATAGGGAGCGGACTTTCTTTGTTTTGAATCTATAGAATACATAGTAAAGGTATACGTACCACGTTCGAGCCTGGTAATAGCTGCTTGAAATGCACCGTCAGCCCCGGATTGAACTGTAAACAAATCCTTTCCATCTTGTACTATTTTGATCGAACTTAGAGGAGAAGTAAGCCCCGACAACTGTGCCGATGATTCATACAAGACCATACTTCCATTTGGCACATCTCCTGACCCAATAATCTGACCGGGTAATGTAACAGAGGTGTGAGATATAGGGGTACCTTTAAGGGAAAAACTAAGCGGGTAGTCTTGGGTATCGACAGCCCCTTGCGTACCTACACAGCGCACATAGTAGTTATAGGAAGTTCCATCCGTATACCCACTTAACACCGTATAGAAAAAAGTCCCTTGACGAGGCGAAAAGGATTGGGTCATACTTGCGTACGCAGTATTGGGAGTGAGTGAATATTTGCATGTTGACGTCCTATCGGTTTCAAGCGTTAGCTCAATGGATCTCGTTCCTGCAGCCAATTCACCACCTGGCCGCAAATTTGTAGGAATTGGTGCAACGTTTTTAAGTGGTACGTTCAAAGTAACAGGGCTCACTACTGCTATCATCGCTGTACCGTAATCTAGCTGGATTCCAGAGTCATCCGTTGTTACAAGACTGATCGAATATGATTTTACAAGACTAGGATTACTAATTGCACTTTGTGGTACGTCGCCAAATACCGCGTGCAATCCAAGACGTAGTTGCACCTGACTTCCAGCTGGTATACCCGAGGTTGATGAAAGAGATACGGTAATAACACCACTACTTCCCGAAACAACAGCGACCCCGTCGTTTGTTGCATCGGAAACAGCTGCGAGTGGTCGATCCACGTAGACACTTCCATCCCAAACTGCAAAGTCTACGTCGGTATAGTCAAAACCTGAAGGAATTGTAAAAGCTCCACTTTGAAATTTGACAACAATAGTTCCTGAGGGAGGTATGGTATGCGGGACAGTAAATTGAATTGTGTGATTAGCAGGACTCCCGGGAGCAGAGGTAGAGAGCAGGTCGCTAACTTGGCTCAAAACATTTGCGTGCACTACCCCTGTTGTAGCGAAAAAAAATATAAGGATAAGTAAATATTTTCGCATATTCTTTTCTGTATGTATCTTACCGTAGATCTATGGAAAGTTTCTGAGAGTTTATAGGTCGCCCTTTTCGACGCAAATTTTGGGAGAAGTTAATAAGTACTAATACAAATAAAATCATACTCATCCCAAAACTATAGAAACTAAGATCAATACCAAATATGCGAGGACGATTGGACCACGCACTTTCTCGCTGTGCCATTGCTTGTTCTTGTTGAGTAAGTTTATTTTCCTTATCACTTAATTCTTTTGCAACTTCGTTGTAAGGGTTAGAAGATACTCCGATCGTGACGCCAACGGCAGAAAGCAGGGTTTGGGTACTATGACGAAGAGACGTTGGCGTTGTGGTTACTGCAAAGTACATAAACAAAAGGGCTGAAAGTGCGAGCCCACTTGCGTTTATATATCCGACTCGTTTTTGCATAGAACTCCTTCCCTACTTAGGCAAACAATACAAACATAAGGACAAGAAAGACAATACATATGAGCAGCACCGCTATGGTGACGACAACAAGGCTCGAGTTTGATTTTTGATATTTCTTTTTATAGAAGTCCGTGTCAGCTTTGCTAACGCGAGACACTCCCATACTCTTGAGTTGTATTCGAATATATATCTTCATCAGAGAATACGCGAGTATCAAAATGCCTATAAGAACTCCTCCAATAATAAGAATCGGCACCAAAGGCAAAATCCAAAAAGAGGTCGTACTGTAGATAGTTTTTCGACCATCAGTGCCGTATACAAGACTTACTATTGCTTGGTAGCGACCGAATGCAAATCCATCAGACTTCCACTGTGAAGTATAGGACCGGTCAGCCTTTGGAAATACTGACGCCAGTGTTTCGTTGACGGGAATATTTGCAACCTCATGACCAAACATGCTGGTCACCTGAATTACTCCTGTTGGCTGTACTAGTACATTACCCAGGTTTTGAACTTTAGATATAAATTGCACATCAGCCGAGGAATAGATAAGTTTATTAGTTGAAAATTCACGAAGCTGCGCTTCTTCTTGTATGTCTCCTGATATACGCAAACTCACTATGGCGCCTATGTTAAACCCGACCCCGGTACCGGAGGTTGTTGGTGCCACTGGTTTATCACTAAAAAATATACTAGCAAAATGGGAGCCCGGAGTGGCACCTGTCGGGACTCGAACAGAAAATGGCATATTTTTTACTTCTCCGGGAGCCAAGATGAGGGTTGTTACAGGGAGAGTAATCCAAGAACTGAGCTCGTACCCTGTTACTTCTCCGGGGGAGGAAAATATTGGCCTACCTTGGCTATCTAGACCTTTGATGTCCTCTGCAAGAATATACAAAGTTGTTTGTATTTTGCTCACATTAGTCACCGAAAGTGAGTACTGATGGTCTTCACCCGGATTTACTTGGTCTTCGACTACGGCTGGTTTGAGCTGCAAGCCAATTGCGGTTTGTGCATGACTGAGTGGAGCCCCGTATGCACTAAGAACAAGTAAGCAAGCTCCAGTTACAACTTTTGCAGCCCTTCTAAAAAAAATGTTCATATGTTCTTATATTATAACCAAACTGTACCATGCTTTGCGGTAATAATCACTTCGATTTCTCTATTAGGGTAGCACTCTTCTCAATCAGAAATAGAGTGATTGTGGATAATACATGAGCTGCCTTTATTTAAAACTTAGGCGTCGCAACGTACGTCAAGGTGTTGGTGTAGTCGTTACCTGCTTCCTGAAGGTCCGAGATCTGAATGCGGTATGCGACGGTTGCCTTTCCTTTGT
>JAYVXU010000020.1:0-2038 GCA_043784925.1 Candidatus Adlerbacteria bacterium | reverse complement strand
TCTTCAGGTAAGACTACACTTGCCCTCCACGCTATAGCAGAAGCGCAGAAGAAAGGAGGAGTTTGTGCTTTTATAGACGCCGAACACGCACTTGACCCCGAATACGCACGGAAAATTGGAGTCAAACTTAATGAACTCCTTATAAGTCAGCCGGATACTGGGGAGCAAGCGCTCGAAATCGTCGAGTCATTAGTTCGCAGTGGTAAGGTAGATTTAATTATTATTGACTCAGTTGCGGCTCTCACTCCTCGGGACGAAATTGAGGGAGACATGGGTCAAAGCCACGTAGGTAAGCAAGCTCGTCTTATGAGCCAGGCACTGCGCAAACTCACCGCTATTACCGCCAAGTCTAAAACAATTGTTGTCTTCATAAACCAAATTCGTATGCAAATTGGCGTTATGTTTGGCAACCCAGAAACCACACCAGGTGGTAAAGCCCTTAAATTTTACACCTCGGTTCGCCTCGATATACGTCGTATAGCACAAATTAAGAAAGGTGAAGAAGTTGTGGGAGGTCGCCACCGTGTCAAAGTTGTTAAAAACAAAGTTGCAGCTCCCTTTCGCAAAGTAGAATTTGATTTACTCTACAATGAAGGTATTTCAAGCGAAGGCGAATTACTCGCTTTAGGCGAAAGTCTTGGCATAGTACACAAGAGCGGCAGCTCATATTCTTACGGAGAAGAGAAACTTGGTCGCGGCTATGACGCGTCTCGAACCTATTTACGTGAAAATAGTAAAGTATCTAACGCACTCCTTAAAGAAATAAAGAAAGCACTCGAAAACAGCACTACAGGTGTTGCTGCTAAATCAAGCGGGAAAGAATCAGCTATAGAGGAGTAGAGGTTTATGCGAAGCTTCGTCCTTCACTTCGGCGGGCAATTTCGGGCGCAAAAGACATAAGAGCCACTACTCCTACCAAAAGTGCTATCTGGACCACAAGTTTTGTTTTAGTTACAGCAGAGAGAAAGAATCCTCCAATTGCTGGGAGTCCTGCTCGTTGTACGTGCACAAAATTTTCAACCACGTGTGGCACGGACGCAAAGAAAATAATACCAACCATCGCTATGAAAAGTGCGTACGCTTTAATGGCGCGCGTGCTAGTTAGAACTCGTCCCACGTATACGATGGCAACTCCGGCCATGATCTGTTGTTCTAGTTTTGTCATATGATTTTGTCGAAATTATTGTGATTCTTTTTAGAATCATGTCGGATTCATCCTTGGAAATCCGGCTATCGTCCTTTGGACGCGGCTGGTTTATATATTAGTTGTAATTGCACGATATACTCTTTCGAACTCTTGTTTTGCCCTGTGCACTCTTGTTTTAACCGCCCCAACACTTACTCCTTCGGTTTTTGCTATTTCTTCTTGAGGCTTCCCCTCTATAAAGAAGGCTACGAGTGCTCGTGCGAAAAGGGGTGGCATTTTGGCTAAAACGGACGCAACTTCGTCGGATATTTCCTTCTTTCCAAACTCTTCAACTGATTTGTCTGGCAGTAGCTCCATAATCTCTGGGTCAAGGTCTACCCGCACCATCCCCTCTTTTTTTCTCTTCACATAGTGAGTCAGAGCAGTATTTATGAGTATACGATAGCCCCAAGAGGAGAATTGCGCCCCTTCGACTACTTTGAACTTTTTTGCATTCATGTAGATCTTTACAAAGGCCTCTTGCACAACATCCTCAGCTTCTGGCTCGTCGTGAACAATACTTATAGCTTTACGCAAAAACGGCGCTTCGTATTTTTGCACTAATTGTGAAAAGAGCGCGGGGTTAGTAATAGACGCACTAAGAATATCCTCATCCCTTTGGACCGCGTCTGTCTCTTGAAGATACTCACTCATAATGTCACTGTACAATACGTTCCGTACATTATCTATAACCCCTACTTCTGTAATAAGTTTCAGATCGACAGTAGTCACCAGTGGACATTTAGCCAATCTTGGCTATTATGCATAGGTTATGAGCATGCTTGAATATAATGAAATCCTCCCAAAACGCGTCATCCTTATGGATGGTGAGCCCTACGAAGTGCTTGATGC
>JAYVXU010000019.1:0-20803 GCA_043784925.1 Candidatus Adlerbacteria bacterium | reverse complement strand
CTGCGTATGAGTGTATGATGGAAGAAGAGTTCCATCAGTGTGTGAAATCTTTAGAAGTTAATTTACCAAGACTTCGTATTAAGGGGTAGGGAGACGGTTGAACAGCTGAATTTATACTATCACAGTATATTAAAAAAGTCAAATCTGATTAACCGACTCTGTATCGTCGCATCTCGTGCGCGGTAACTGCGTTCTATTTGGAGGGGTCACGAGGATTCTCGTCTTACAGACGCTGTACAGGTTTCGTATTTTTTCTAGATATAATCGCTCAAAATATACTCAACCTTTTCGAATCCTCGCCGTACACAAAACAATTGGTGTACTTGATTCACGCAAATAAAGCGCCTTTCATCGCTTTATTTGCGGACCGTCTCGAGTTCGGACTTTTGAGAACCAAGCCCTGCAAGGCAGATTAGCCCTATTTTATCCTACTCAAACGACGCGTCTCGAGCGCTAGTTAAAATCCTCGAGAGTCAGCCCCGCGTCTTTCACAATACTCAAAAGAGTCCCTGATTTCAGTTGTTTATGGAGTGGCACGGTGACCTTTTTAGCGTTGGGAGAAAAATTAGGAGGATATAAGCGCACATGGCTGCCGCGTGTTCTCATTTGGACATAGCCCTTTCTCTCAAGAATTTTAATGAGTTCAGCACCGGAAATTGCGGGTAATTTTGGCATACCTTATAGAGTAATGAGATGGAGACTCACATCTTCGTTCTCCAAAAGAGAAGCGGGTTCGTCTTCAAGGCACAAAAGAGTCGCTTCCTTGATATTGGCAAGCGCCTCTTCTACCGTCTCACCCTGAGAGTAGCAGCCTTCAAGCGCAAGGTTAGTAACAGAGTACCCACCCTCCTTTTCCTTCTGTAAAACTATAGGAAATGTTCCATGCTGTTGCATATGTGTATTATACCATAATTTGGTATTAGGAGGAAATTTTATGTAAAGAAACCGTATCTAGAATTTCGGTTAAAATTTATTCAATCTCTTTTTGAGAATACGTTTCTTCAAGAGCAACTTTATTGCGGGCCCACGAGATTCTCGTCTTACAGACGCTGTACAGGTTTTGTATTTTTTCACGATATAATCGCTCAAAAATATACTCAACCTTTTCGAATCCTCGCCGTACACAAAACAATTTGTGTACTTGGGGCACGCAAAAAGCGCCTTTCAGCGCTTTATTTGCGGGCCCACGAGGATTCGAACCTCGGTCAACGGTTTTGGAGACCGCTATTCTACCACTGAACTATAGGCCCCGAGCGAGCGATGAAGTAAAAATTTATTTTTACTTCGAGCGAGCGAGGGTCTATATCAAGGCCTTGGCCTAAGATATAGGCCCGTGAGAGCGAGTATACCACGGCCACGCTATTTTTTGGACTATTTGAAATAAATGATTACAATGTCTTAATGCGTGTATATATAGGAATCTTTTTGGCGACAATTCTTGTCGGTGGCACACTATGGTATGGGCTCACGCTTCCAAAAATAAATAAAACTGCCTCGGAAGTATCAAAAGCTGCAGTTGTCCAGTTAGCTCCTGTTGCCCCAAGTGTATCGACCACGTCAACTATAGTGGCGACAGGAACCTCTGCCCCAGTTCGCGTTCCTGTTTTTATATATCACAGTGTATATCCGAATTTTGAAGGAGAAACAAAAGCGCAAAAAGGTTTTAGTGTGACCCCAGAGGAGTTAGACGTGCAGCTCCGCTATTTAAAAGATAATGGCTACACTGTGGTGTCACTAGACGATTTGGAGCGCTTCGTTGCACAAGGAACGACAACCGTACAAAAGCCGGTCGTCTTAACCTTTGACGATGGATGGAAGAACGAATATGAATACGCCTTCCCATTACTTAAAAAATATGGTTTTACGGCAACATTTTTTATTTTTACGAATCCAATAGGAAAAGACAAAAGATTCATGACGTGGGAGCAGGTCCTTGAAATGGACAAAGCGGGTATGACTATTGCAGACCACACATTGTCGCACCCGTATTTGACTAAAATGCCAATCGAAAAAGAACGGCAAGAAATATTTGAGAGCAAAAAAATATTAGAAGAAAAATTAGGAAAGCCAGTGACACATTTTGCAACGCCATTTGGTCAAACAAATGACATACTTGTTGCACTTCTAAAAGAGGCAGGCTTTACAACAGGACGCACCACTTTTTGGGGGGCTTCGCATACCAAAGATGACCTTCTCCACCTTTCGGGGTATTTAGTGGAGCGAGATTTAAAGAAATTTATCTGGATACTCGAGAAAGCTAAATAAAAAGGAATTGGCGCACTAACTTCAAAGCATCTTCTTTATTTTCCACCCAGTGTATGTCGGGGTTTCGTTTAAACCAACGCAGCTGCCTCTTAGTGTAGTTGCGGATAGTTGTCTCTAGTTGGACTATAAAATCTTCTTTTGAGACTTGACCCTGCAAATAATAGGCAAGGGAGCGATACTCAAGCCCCAGCTCTATCATCCGTTCGTATGAAAGTCCTTGTGTGTGAAGTGCCACAGCTTCCTCAATCATTCCATCTTCAATTCGTGACAAAAGGCGGGTGTGTATATTTTCAAACAAAATTTCCTGTGGAAGTCTGACCCCGAGCCACAATATGTCATATTTGCTTTCGCCCGAAAGTAGGGGGCCTCCTGGAGGTGTCGCACCCAGGGCCTCTGCAATTTCTAAAGCACGAATGACCCGACGTTTGTTATGCCTATCCACCGTTACAGCTCGGGCAGGGTCTTTGGACTCGAGTAAGGACAATAAATCCGAGAGGCTTTTTTGCTCGAGCGAGGTCCGCAAAGCTTCATTGGGTCCAACTTCTGCTATGACCATTCGTCCAAGGAGTGTGTCAACATACAACCCAGTCCCACCCACAACAATTGGTATTTTGTTATTCCCTAAAATACTAAAACACGCCTCTAAGGCCGCTTTTACAAAGTCACTGACAGAGTAATTGGTTGTGGGGGGCACTACGTCAAGTAAGTGGTGGGGGATACCCATCATTTCAGCTTCGGTAACTTTGCCTGTGCCTATATCGAGCCCTTTGTATACCTGACGAGAGTCCGCAGAAATTATTTCAGCATATTTACCAGAAAGGTGTGCCATTTGTTGTGCGAGGAAAATACTCAAGGAAGTTTTTCCAGAGGCGGTTGGCCCGACTATCGCTATAAGTTTGGGCTTAGGCATAGTGCACTTGTACCGCGTTTTCGACAAAAAGAAAAGCACCCTCGGGTGCTAAAAATACTGGTTACATCGCTTAACAAGATCCCGGAGTGTTCGGAAAGGATTTGCTGCACTAGTTATTTCGGTGCCAATAACAGGAAGAGTGCCAAGGTCTAGTGCCGCTTCAGGAGTGATAGTTTTGACATGTCCCCCCTTATCCACCCCGTCACTTCGGATACCTGTTGTAATGATAATAAATCCAGACGGGACCGAAAATTCTTTTTTTAGTAGAAATCCCGGGCAAGTTATACCTTGAGCTCCGGCTTCGAGAGCTTTTGTGGTCCATCTGTTAAGGAGCTGAATACGATCGCGCCCAAACTCCGCTTCGCAATAGGTGTTTGCCCAATCCGACAAAGGGCCGTTTACGATGATTCCGGTCGAACCCCTGTTTGCAACCGCATGCTCAATCGTCTCACGGGGGAGTGAACCGGGGATAGTCACGAGTGTTGGGGGCACTTTCATCTTGCCGTAGGCACGCAGTACTTGTGCCAAACGAGCTCCGGTGTCCGCCGGTTTTAAATCCAGCATATAGCTGATTCCGGGCCCAAGTGTTGTGACAGTATCTGAGAGAGAAAGGTCTGTGATGTCCCCGATTTTCGCTCCCCATACGCCCCTCACTTTGCAAAACTTTTGACGTGCTTCAACGGAAATGTTGTCAATATCCAACATCAGTCCAAGTGTGCTTCGCGGCATGATGGTAATCCTTATTGTCTAAAGTCACCATACCAAACTCCCCGGAAATAAAAAGGCACCTATAAGTTAGGTGCCAGTGCACGTACCTAGTTGCGAGCAACAAGCACGTTTTCCTCATATGTATTTTTTGTATCAAACTATATAGCAAAATGAATAATATATTTAGTCGATTCATTTTAAATGAAGGCTCTTTTGGGTGATTTGTGCCGGAGGGGAGACTCGAACTCCCAAGCCTTACGGCATGCGATTTTGAGTCGCACGTGTATACCATTCCACCACTCCGGCATTTTCTATTTAGACTGCATACAAGAATAATCTTGCTATGGTAGAATAGCTCGTATGTCACAGTTTTACAACAATGCAATTTTTTGGGTAGAGGTTGATAAAATCAAACCAAACCCTTTTCAGCCACGCAGAGAATTCGAACAGTCAAAACTGGAAGATCTAGCTCGCTCTATTAGGCAATACGGTGTTATCCAACCGCTGACTGTCACAAGGCGTGAGTTTGAAAAGCCCGAAGGAGGCATCGGGACCGAATACGAACTCATAGCAGGGGAGCGACGCTTGCGTGCTTCCAAACTAGCGAACGTGGGCCAAGTGCCCGTTATCATTCGCGAAGACTATGATGACGACAAGACAAAGCTTGAAGTTGCAATTATTGAAAACTTACAACGCGAAGACTTAAACCCCATGGATAGGGCTACTGCTTTTGCCCGCTTGGCGCAGGAGTTTGGATTTAAACACACGCAGATTGCAGAAAAAGTAGGGAAGAGTCGCGAATATGTGTCTAACACCATACGCCTTCTTATGCTACCGCCCGACATGCAGCAGGCGTTAAGTGATGGGAAAATTACGGAAGGTCACACACGGCCGCTCCTTATGCTCATAGACCGCAAGGAAGAGCAGCAGACTCTTTTTAGAGAAATTACTCTCAAGCGGCTTACGGTGCGTGACACTGAGTCAATTGCAAGGCGTATAGCGTTTGATAAAGTTCGCAAGAAAGAATATTTATATGCGCCCGAAATTTTGCAGATGGAGCGGGACCTGAGCGACACGCTCGGTACACGTGTTGCAATAGAGCCCAAGGAGCACGGAGGCAAATTAGTTATAGATTTTATGGGAGAAGAAGATCTGCGAGTTTTGTTTGCTGCACTTGCTGCAAAAGCGGCACTTGGCATGCCTATGGTGCTTACTCCCACAGAGCAATTACAAACTCTCGAAGGAGCAACGCCACTCCAGGTAGTCCAAGAAGTAGCAAATGATCTGGACGATCGCTCAAAACAAGAGCGAGAAGAAATTGAAAACGCTTTCGACCCTACGAGTTTCTCTATCTGATTTATACTCGAGGGTTTTGAGCTTCTATAGCGTTTCGAATGTGGCGTCGTGCTACGGTTGTTTTTGCAAAATCGAGCCACTTCTGTTTTGGAGAGGATGTTTTTTTGGTTTGAATCTCAACGATGTCACCGTTGTGGAGTGTTGTGTCAAGCGGCATCATCTTGCCATTTACTTTCGCGCCCGATATATGGTCCCCAATGTCAGAGTGTATAGCGTATGCAAAATCTATAACACTCGATTCCAATGGCAAATCGACAACGTCACCATTTGGGGTGAATAAGAAAACACGATGCGAAAAGATGTCTGTTTTAAGAGTTGTTTCAAACTCGGGGTTGTCTACTTCGCCTTCAAGTTCGGCAAGCCAGTCGGGCAAATCCTGACCCCCATACCGCGCGCGTGCTCGAGGTGGGGCGGGAGTAGTTGTGTCTTTGCGCACTGCACCCCGACGAAAAGAAGGCATAAGGCTCTTAATCCAGTCAAAACTGTTTGAGGCGGTAGAATATTTAATACGGCCCTCAGACTCTTTGTACATAACGTGTGCTGCAATACCCAATTGAGCTTCTTGATGCATGCCAGTGGTTCGGATTTGGATCTCGACAATACCCCCATCGCCCGAAAACACGGTGGTATGCAAACCTTGGTAGCCATTAGGTTTAGGAAAGGCAATGTAGTCTTTAATTTTGTTGGGGAGGGGCTGCCAGAGTTTATGTACAACACCCAGTGCTCGGTAACAGTCTGAGACATCGCCCACAATAACGCGAAGAGCTGCGATATCGTAGACGCTGTTAATGTCGCCACCTTTGCGGTGGAGTTTTTGCCATAGGCTCCAAAGACCTTTGACACGATGGTCAATGTGGAATTGCTTCATACCCATTGTGGCAAGTTCGGTCTTGAGCGCCCGGGACATTTTCTCGAGTCTCTCCGACGTCTCCCTCTCGGCCTCCGTTAAAAGTTTTGTAGCTTGTATAAATTCTTCGGGGTAGGCATATTCAAAAGCCAAGTCTTCGAGTTCTTTACGCACCAATCCCATACCGAGGCGATGAGCAATTGCTGCATAAATTTCGAGGGTTTCGAGAGCTATACGCTTTCTTTTTTCGGGTGGCACATGGTTGAGTGTGCGCATGTTATGCAGCCGGTCCATCAATTTTATGATGAGCACCCGTGCGTCTTTGCCGGTAGCTACCAGTAATTTACGCAGACTTTCCCGATGACGCTCCGCACCTCGATATTTAAAGCGACCAAGTTTTGTAACACCTTCTACAAGAAAGCGAATATCTTTGCCAAACTCCCGTTCAATTGTTTCGGGCATTACCCCAACATCTTCAATAGAGTCATGCAAAAGCCCCGCGGCCACTGTTTTGGCGCTCATGCCAAGCTCTGCTAAGCCTTTGGCTGTTTCTATGAGGTGAATAAGGTACGGCTCGCCGGAGAAACGCTTATGGTCCTTATGGGCTTCCGCAACAAAATTATACGCTTTTTCAACTAAAGCGCGATCCTCGCTTGAGGGGGCGCTCATAAGCTCAATAATCTCCTTTGCGCTCATACCCGTAAGTATACTAAATCCTCAATAATAGCTATCTTGCGTTGTTATTGACTAATACTTTAAAGTATGACATAAAGTAATAGGTATAGGTAGGAGACAAAAAATGAATAATAGAATTATTCCAAATGTCGAAGGTGTGGTTACACCTGAACCCTTGTCCGGGAGTCAGATCGGTATGCTACGAGAGGCCTTGGGACTCAATCATGCAGATTTTGCACATAGAGTTAGTATGAGCCCCAAACGCTTACTGCTTCTGGAGGACGAAAAAGAAATTCCCAGTGCAGAAGAAGCGAAAAAAATTCGCTTAGCGAAATAATCCCCAAGCCTGTCCACGCATTCCAAGCGTGGACATTTTTTTGTCTTACTTATGCTTTTGCTTTCCTGGCGAAGCCGCGCTTCTTTTTTTCTTCTTTAAATATTTCCAAGGCTCGGAGAAGTTCGATGTCGTATACGTTGTCTACTTTAAGGGAGCGGAAGTCTTTTTGGTGCACTATAAAAGGCCCAAAACGCCCAATGGATGCGGTAATAAGTTCGCCTGTGTCCGGATGTTTGCCCAGCACTCGGGGGAGCGAAAGGTACAGAGCTGCCTCTTCGACAGTAACAGTTGCGGGATCTTTACCTTTCGGGACTGACGCACGACGTGGGCCAGCAGCTTTTGCTTCGCCCGGCTTTTTTCTTTTTTTCGTGCCTTTTGGAGGAGTTTCTCCTAATTGTACAAAAGGTCCAAAACGACCATTGAGTACAAATATAGGCTCTCCAGTGTCGGGGTGGGTACCAATAGGTTTAGTATCATGGGATATTACGTCGCCCGATTCTGTGCGGGCGCCGGTGCATTCAGGAAAAGTGGCACAGCTCATAAACTTCCCTTGGCGTGATAGTTTATATACCATCGATTTTCCACACAATGGACACGTGAATTCTTCTGGGGTAGGGCCAAGGTCAGTTAACTTTCCTGCCTCTTTGTCTTTAATTTTTACTTCTTTTAAAAAAGGAGTGTAAAAATCTTTAAGTGTCTTTAAGTATTCGCCCGTACCGTCCGCTATGAGGTCGAGCTTGTCTTCCATCTCGGCAGTAAAAGTGTCACTAATATAAGTGGGGAAGTTATCTTCAAGAAAAGTTGAAACAACGTCGCCTGTGTCAGTTGGCTTGAGTGTGCGGCCTTCTTTGACCACGTAGCCGCGGTCACCGAGCGTCTTCATAGTGGAGGCGTATGTTGAGGGTCGGCCGATACCACGTTTTTCGAGCTCTTTAACCAGGCCTGCTTCGGTATATCGAGAAGGGGGAGCGGTTTCTTTTTCAAGTGATGCTACGTCCATAATCGTCAATATATTCCCGGTGCTCACCCTAGGAAGTTCTACATCCTCACCACGCGCTGCAGGGTCTGCCTTAAGCCAACCGTCAAATACGACTTGCGACCCATTGGCACTAAATTGGGGAATTGAGACTCCAGCTTTTGGAGTTTCGGCAATAATTTTTGTGCGTAAAATTTTCGCATCGCTCATTTGGGATGCGATAGTTCTCCTCCAGATAAGGTCGTACAATCGTTTTTGCTCAGGAGTCAATCCAAGCGCTTCTTTTGCGATGTGAGTTGGTCGTATTGCTTCATGCGCCTCTTGAGCATTTTTTGATTTAGTAGCAAAGGTGTGCGGTTGCACGTACGGCTTACCATATTTTTTCTCAACTTGGGCCAGTATTGCAGCTTGAGCGGGTTTGCCTAAGTTAGTTGAGTCTGTGCGCATATACGTTATATGGCCGGCTTCATATAGTTTTTGAGCAATGCGCATTGTGTTCGCAGGAGAGAATCCAAGCCGGGAAGACGCCGCTTGTTGAAGTGTCGAGGTAGTAAAAGGAGCGCGAGCCACTCTTTTTGCTTCGGTTGCATTTACATCAACTACTACGAGGCCATTTTTTTGTACTGCAGAAACTATTTGGTCTACAAATTTTTTGTCTCGCGGCTCTTCCACGCAGGTGAGCAGAAGTGCATCTTTTTTTGGAGTTTTAGTGTTGGCAGTAATAACCCAGTAGGTCTCGGGTATAAATGCACGTATCTCGCGCTCACGCTCCATTAGTATGCGAAGAGCAGGGGACTGCACGCGCCCAGCCGAGAGACCATAGCGAACTTTTTTCCAGATGAGTCCTGAAAGGTCGTACCCAACAAGGCGGTCGAGCACGCGTCGTGCTTCTTGTGCAAGTCGCAAATTTTGGTCGATCTTTCGTGGGTGACTCAAAGCTTCCTCGATAGCTTCCTTTGTGATTTCGTGGAAGGCGATACGGTCCGGTTTTTTTAATTTCAATTCCTCGGCAATATGCCAGGCAATAGCCTCGCCTTCGCGGTCGGGGTCAGTAGCTAGAATTACTTGGTCCGCTTTGTTTGCAAGGGCGCGTAAGTCGTTAATTACTTCAACTTTGTTAGCTACCACTTCATAGTGGGGGACAAAGCCGGCCGGAATATCAATAGCTTTTTTATTACTTTTTGGGAGGTCTCGAACATGCCCAATTGAAGCGCGCACGATGAATTTGCCCGACTTGTCGATTTCGGTTAGATACTTCTCTATGGTCTTGGCCTTCGCAGGCGACTCAACAATGACTAGCTTCACGTGCTCTACTAATACAACAGATTTAGGAATTTTGCAAAGGATAACTTCCTGCGCGGATTTATTTTGTAGAGGATTGAGGGACTAGAAGTGGTACTACACCTGCGTGCCAACCATCTAAAATTGGGTCGACAAAACGCCACAATGCAGTAATTTCGCGACGACTTACGAAGCGAGTTTGATTGCCATTTATACAATCGCTAATAAGTATTTCATACTCGTTTCGGTCTTTATTTTCCCCTATAGGATAGGTTATAACGCGACCATCTTTGTAGGAGACAACAACTTCTTTTTTATTTTCGGGCATATACTTACCACCCTCGAGTGTAACTTTTACCCCGGCAAAGCGGCCTGACACTATATGAGTTTGAATAATAAAAGAGGTTTCGATTTGAGAGTTGGTTGACACACCAGCAATATTTTTATATTCCGGGTACTGTGCCCTTGTTGTTGACGCTGCTACTTCCTCAGAATTGAGTGCATGAAGTGCTTCAAGTGCTTCGGCACGAGAATGTTCCATGGTGACACGGGCTAGCGTCTCGAGCATGTGGTTTTGACCGACATCCAGAAGGGCACCGGTTGCATCATAAAAAGTGCCGCGTTTTTCTATGCCACCTGTTTCAGAAAAAATAATTTTGATGGAAGAAACAAGCATGCCGTCGATAGGGGGGATTTTACTGAGTGCTTCTTTTGCCAGATAATGGTCGACGCGATAAATAGCACGCTCTTCAAAAGTATTTTGCAAAATACTTTGTAGTTTTTCTGCAGACTTTCCACTGAGTCCAAACGGCTTCTCAATCATCAGTCGTACTCGCTTGGTGTCCTTCGTAAAGGTTGCGTGCCGAAGTAAATCAAATGCCGCTCTGTATAGAGTAGGAGAGATGGTGAGCGAAAGGATTTTGTCGGCGGTGCTGCCCCACGTGTTTTCAAGTGCCTCAAATGTTTCGGCTAAGGTTATATATAAAGATGGTTCAGTAACATCGCCTTTGACGGTAAATACCGACTGTAAAAAGTTTTCAATATGCTGTTGTTTTTCGAGAGGCATTTCCACCTGGCTTAAATAGGTGGCGATTCGAGACCGCAAGTCTGCGTTACTTAATTCCTGACGAGAAACGCCAATCAACGCAAAGCGCTCAGGCAACTCACCTTTGCAATGTAAGGCAAACAGTGCGGGCAAAATCTTGAGCCGCATCAAATCTCCCGTGACACCAAAGGCTACAAAAATTGTGGGGGTGTCCATGTATTAGGTTAGTATATATAAAAAATTGAGTTTTGTATTATATCCGCTCAATTTTGCCTAAACGCTCTACAATGAGACCGCGAATAAGAAGGGAAGAAAGTGTAATATTTGCTTCTTGTGCCGATATACCTGCTTTGTCTATGATGGAGTCGCGAACGAGAGGTTCTGTCAGTACGTGAAGTACGGCCGACTCTGTATCTGTTAAATCCGTGGGAAGGGTTTGTTGTGTAGGTTCCGCGGGTTTAAATCCAAGCGCTTCTAAAATGTCATCACTATGTCGCACGAGTGTTGCGCCTTGGTGAATGAGGGCGTTACACCCCTGGCCTGTGTCGCGCCCAAGTTCGTGGGGCACGACTAGCACTTCTCGATTGTAGTCGAGTGCAAGCCGGGCCGTAATTAGCGTGCCTGATTTTTCGCCCGCTTCGATAATTAAAGAGGCAGTGCTCATTCCTGCTGCAATCCTATTTCGCTGTGCAAACGAGTGAAGCATGGCTTTAAAGTTATTAGGATTTTCCGACAGAAGTGCGCCGCCTGATTTTAAAATTTGCCTTGCAAGTGGACGATTCATGGTCGGGTACATAACACTATCGTCCAGACCTGAAGGTAACACCGCGACAGTCGGTAACCCTACCTCAAGTGCTGCTTTGTGAGCATTAGCGTCAGTTCCCCACGCAAGCCCCGAGACTATCGCAATGGGGTGGTGAGTGAGCCCGGCTACTAATTTTGTAAGTACACGTTCACCATATTGTGTTGTGCGGCGCGAGCCAACAATACAAAGGTAGGTATATTCCGGCCCGGGAAGCACTCCGCGGACATGCAACATTTTGGGTGCGTCAGGTATTTCCTTTAAAAGCGGGGGAAATTCTTTGGGCAATAAAGTGCGTATAGGAAAATCCATTGCGGCCATACTACATGGATACGTGCTCTTTGGCACTGAGGGTATCTTTTCTATAGGCCCCGAATGTTGTATTCTCTATAGTATGTTAGATATTAAATTTATTCGGGAAAACCTGGAGGTCGTTAAGGCCGGGGCCAAAAAAAAGCATGTCGAAGTTGATCTAGACAAGCTTATTTCTATAGATGACAAACGTCGCGCACTCCTAGGCGAAGTTGAAACTATGCGTGCTCGGCAAAACGAAGCCTCCGACCGTATTGCCTCAGCACTAAACGACGAGAAAGTTCGTATCATCCAAGAGATGCGGCCACTTAAGGACGAACTTGGGGTCAAAGAAAAAGAGTTAGATGAGACGCTCAAGCAATGGCAGCTTTTAATGGTGCAAGTGCCAAACATCCCGGAACTCTCGGTTCCTGAAGGCGAGTCTGATGCAGACAATGTCGAGGTGCGAGTGGTGGGAGATATCCCAACGTTTAGTTTTACTCCCAAAAGCCACGTGGAGTTGATGCAAGACTTAGACATGGCTGACTTTGAGCGTGGCACAAAGGCTGCAGGCTTTCGAGGATATTTTTTAAAAGGCGATGGTGCACTCCTTAATTTCGCTGTGTGGCAATTTGTGCTTAATTATTTTGTACACAAAGGAGGGTTTACGCCAATTCTTGCTCCCTCGCTGGTCAAGCGGGTTGCATTTTTAGGTACTGGTTATTTGCCCCAAGGAGAAGAAGATTTATATAAAACTCAGGATGGAGACTTCTTAGCAGGTACGGCCGAAGTTGCAACCATGGCTTATTACATGAACGAAGTATTGCAAAAAGAGCAGTTGCCGCTCAAATTTATTTCATTTTCTCCTTGCTTTAGACGCGAAGCGGGTAGTCATGGCAAAGACACGAAAGGCCTCATGCGGGTGCACGAATTTTTTAAGTTCGAACAAGTAGTGTTATGCGAAGCTTCACACGAGACATCGGTCAAACATCACGAAGAGCTGACACAAAACGCAGAAGAAATGCTGCAAGCTCTAAAGCTCCCGTACCATGTGGTCGTTAATTGTGGAGGAGACCTAGGGCTTGGCCAAGTGAAGAAGTATGACATCGAAACCTGGGTGCCATCCGAAAATCGCTACCGCGAAACACATTCCTCGTCCTATTTCCATGACTTCCAAACAAGGCGGCTTAATATTCGTTACCGAGAAGAGGACAACTCTATGCAATATGTCCATTCGCTCAACAACACCGCGTTTGCAACCCCTCGAATCCTTATTTCTATTATTGAGAATAATCAACAAGAAGACGGTTCCATACGCATTCCCGAGGCATTGCGTCCCTACATGGGGGGTCGTGAGAAAATAGAGAAAAAATAGAATTATTTGTAGCGTATACTATATTGTTATATGGAAGAAGTTGATCACTATCAAAAGCACATTTTAAAAAATCTAGAGCAACTCAATAAACGTCTTGCCTCACAAAGTTCTTTCGGGACTATTTTTTGGACAGGCGTCTTATATGGCATAGGGTTTTTTGTAGGGTCCGCAATTATTGCGACTATAGCGCTTGGTATTCTTGGACCCTTTTTTGCAGAAGTTCCTTGGATACACTCCTCATTCGAGGCGGGGAGTCAGCTGCTCCACCACTAACACCTCGCTTCTTTGTTCTCTTCTTTTAGGGCTTTAGGGTAGAATGCCTATATGGCTCGGGTAGAGTTACCAAAATCTCGTTTAAAAGAAAAGCGTAAAAAACGCAAACGCATCTTAATTGCACTCGGGTGTGGTTTTTTTGTCTCGATCATAGGAATAATAATTGGATTCACTTGGCTTCCTTTTTTGCGAATACAGGTAGTTGAGGTTGAAGGAAGTAAGACCGTTCGAAACGATACTATAGAAAATGTAGTGTACTCTCAATTGTCCGGAGCGTATCTGCATGTTTTTGCTCGAAGTAATATTTTTTTGTATCCAACCTCTGCTATTAAACAAGAATTGTTGACCTCATTTCCAACTTTGGTCACGGTCCGTGTGCGTGCAAAAAGTTTACAAAGGATCGGGGTGAGTGTGGTAGAGCGTCAACCGGTGGCATTGTGGTGTGGGGGAAAAATGGCTAGTTCTTCAGGTTGTTTTTTGATAGACAGTGCAGGTGTTGTGTATGCCCCCGCGGTTATGTATGCCGGGGACGCATATCAAAAATATTATGGTGTTGTGATAGGCAACACACTACCCCAGCAATTTTTAGACCCAGGATTATTTCATAGTTTACAAAGTCTTGTGGATGCTCTTCAAAAAAAAGTACAACTTCAGGCTCAGGCAATATCTGTACTGCAAGACAACGATGTGTCCGTTACCTTTGAAAATGGATTTTCTTTACGTACCTCGCTGTCGGCCAACCAGGGAGATATGTTTGAGCATTTTGACTTGGCGCTGCAGGCTGCGCCTTTCGCCGTCCATAAACTTTCCGATTTTGAATATTTAGACTTGCGATTTGGGGACAAGCTGTACTACAAATTAAAAAATAGTGTGACTGCTACCACTACTGCCGTGCAAACTAAACTAGCTCGCTAGTGTTTTAAGCAGCAAAAGATGCTATGGTAAATCCCGTGTCAAATTTTTGGACAACCCTGCCTCGACCGTTTTTTGTTATGGCACCTCTGGCCAATGTCACTGATGCTTCCTTTAGACGTCTCATCGCCCGGTACTCAAGGCCCCAGGGGCCAGACGTAATGTATACCGAATTTGTGTCTGCGGACGGGCTTGCCTATGCCACAAAAGAAGGTAAAGAGAAGCTTCTTCGAGACCTAGTATTTAGTGATACTGAGCGCCCAATAGTTGCGCAGTTTTTCACTTCCTCTCCAGAGACGATGGAAAAGGCTGCCAGTTTGGCGCAAGAACTCGGCTTTGATGGGGTCGATATAAATATGGGTTGCCCCGACCGCTCCGTTGAAGGTCAAGGTGCAGGTGCAAAACTTATTTTAAATCCTGTACTTGCTGGTGAGTTGGTCGCTGCAGCCAAGCGCGGAGCCCCAACACTTCCTGTGTCGGTTAAAACTCGTTTGGGATATAACACGGACATTTTAGAAGAGTGGCTACCTTCCATATTAGAAGCAAAGCCGGCAGCTCTTATACTTCATGCGCGAACTCGCAAGGAAATGTCAAAAGTTCCTGCCCGGTGGGAGCGAGTGGCGCGTGCTGTCGAAATTCGAAACGAACTTAAAAGCAGTTCCCTTATTGTTGGGAATGGGGATGTGCAAAACATGGAAGATGCGCAAGCCCGGGTTATGCAGTCAGGTGCCGATGGCGCTATGCTTGGTCGGGCGATTTTCGGCACCCCTTGGCTTTTTGGCTCGACACCACAAACCTCGTTAGAAGCTCGTTTGCGTATTGCAGTGGAGCACACCAAGCTTTTCGAAGAGTTACTAGGCGACATAAAAAATTTTGCGCTTATGAAAAAACACTTTAAGGCCTATGTAGAAGGCTTTCCGGGTGCCCGTGAGCTTCGAATGCAACTGATGGATACATCTAATGCACAGGAAGTGGAGCAGTTAATCGAATCTTTCATTAAGAAAGGCGTATACTAACTCATATGAACGACATTCTGCATAGTAATATTTTCTTTTTTATAACTTCTGTCGCAGTAATTATAGTGACGGTGATGTTTGCAATTGTCTTGTGGTACGTGATTGTGATACTCAAAGAAATTAAAAAAATTACTACCAAAGTAAGCAAAGCGAGCGAGGGGCTCGAACGGGATTTTGAGTATATCCGCTCAGAATTACGCTCGGGAAGCTCCAGGGTTAGCTCGATCCTAACTACAGCAGGTAATTTCTTTTTAGGAGGATTTTTAAAATCCCGTATGAAGCCTCCACACATCAAAAAACGCAAGTCAAGTGAGACGGATACAAGAGATTCTGTATAATAGGTCATTACTCATTAATTGTAACGTATGGCAAATAACTCAAAAGGTAATAGAAAAGAAATAAGTACTGGCGCCGCAATTGGTGTAGCCGCAGCAACAGCTGCTGCAGCAGGTGCATATTGGTTTTATGGGTCAGCAGATGCTGCAAAGCATCGCAAGTCAATTCGAAGTTTTATGCTCAAGGCGCGCGCAGATGTACTCGAAGCTGTTGAGAAAGTTAAAGATATCGACAAAAATGCATATCTTGCTATCGTCGACCGGGTAGTAGCTAAATACTCGACTGTCGCTGGTGTCACTTCGCAAGAAGTGGCGCAAATGACACGCGACCTCAAAGCTGCATGGACACACATGAAGGCTGTTCATGATGCCGCACGAGGTGTGGGTGCAGCCAAAACAGCAGTGAAGAAGCTTCCTGCAAAGAAAGCTCCAGCGAAAAAAGCAGCAAAGAAGGCTAGTCAAGAATAATTGCAGTCAAAAATGTTTTTAAACACCCCGCTTACCGCGGGGTGTTTTGGTATAGGCAAACAGTGTGGAGTTTGCTAGACTCCTTTTTGGAAAAGGGAAGGACTCCCTTGTAGTACTCGGAGGATATACTCATGATCATATACCCGCCCTCGCCGCTCGCGAGAAATGCGGCTCGAATTATTACCCAGGGAGGACTTGCTCATGTAAATGTAAAGGAATGGTATCGTCTTGCTTCAGGAATGTATTCTCCGGTTTATCTCGACTTGCGAAATTTGCCCGGAGTCTTTGGCTGGTGGACGCTGGTCAATCAGCTGGGGTCATTTGTAAACTGGGGCAAACGGGAAGGACACATGGAAGACTTTGACAGTATCTTTGGTATCCCCGAAGGCGCAACCTCCATGGCGGCAGTGCTGGCGTGCCATTTACACTCCTCACACTTGCGCATTCGTTCAACGACTAAAGACCACGGGGTGGAAACGTCTTTCCTTGGAGCCCAGCACAGCAAAAGGTCTTTCTTGCTTGAAGATACCAGCTCAACTGCAGCGAGCACCATAAAAAAAGGAGTAGAACCTCTTCGCAAACTGGGGATAGAGGTTTCGTCTGCTTTTTTTATTGCCTCTCACGACATAGGAGCAAAAGAGGCGCTTGAAAAAGTTGGGGTGCAAGGGTTCTGCCTGTGTCGCCCAAAAGAAATTTTTACCATGCTTCGGAGTGAAAAAAGCGACTTACTGTTACAGGGCGAGTGGTCTCAAGTTTTTGAATGGTTTGAAGACCCCAAGGCTGCATCAAACGAGTATTTGTCTAAAGGTCCGTTTTAAATTCTGCCCTGCATATACATCAAGTATATGCAGGGCAATTTTATAAGAGAGTTGTATACTAGCAGTATGGTAAAAACGATGGAGGAGGAGGAAAAGAGGTCAAGCGCTTCGCTGTATCGTAAATATCGCCCCGGTGTTTTTGACGAAGTACGAGGTCAAGAACACATCGTCTCTGTTTTGCGCGCTGCGGTCGAGCATGACACCCTCGCCCATGCCTACCTTTTTGCGGGCGGTAGGGGTACAGGAAAAACATCCACAGCACGAATTTTAGCTAAAGCAGTAGGTACTTCAGACCAAGACCTCTACGAGATGGACGCCGCAAGTAACCGTGGAATAGACGAAATTCGTGAACTTCGCGATGGGGTGGCAACACTCCCGTTTGAATCCAAATATAAATTTTATATTATTGATGAGGCCCACGCTCTTACTCCGCAAGCTTGGGGGGCTCTTCTTAAAACTTTAGAAGAGCCCCCCTCACATGTGGTGTTTGTGTTAGCTACGACTGAGCTTGACCGAGTGCCAGAGACTATTATCTCGCGCTGCCAGACCTTTGTGTTTAAAAAGCCTTCCTCAGAGATTTTAAAATCCCTCGTTATGGACGTGGCAAAAAAAGAAAAGGTGACTATAGAGCCCGCTGCTGCCGAGCTTCTGGCACTCATGGGGGACGGTTCCTACCGAGACACGCTCGGGATATTACAAAAAGTCCTAACAGTATCAACGGATTCCCAATTGAATGAAGCAGAAGTGGCGCTTGTTGTTGGGGCTCCTCAGGCAAGTGTTGTAAATACGTTTCTTGCCTGTATAGCCTCTAAAGATATTGAAGGCGCACTTAGTACTTTCCACACCGCCTTGAAGGCAGGGATAGAAGCTCGAGTGTTTGTACTCCTTACTGTCACAAAAGTGCGCTCAATACTTTTACTTCGTTTTGCTCCTACTTTACAAAAAGAAATGCACAGTCAGTACAGCTCTACTGATTTAGAGTTCTTACAAAAAATGTCTGGAAAAGAAGGGGCCTCAATACACTCAAAGTTACTCGCTGAACTCATAACCACTTTGCTAGAGACTAGTCGAGCGCCGGAGCCTGCTATACCTCTTGAGTTAGCGTTATATAGAATTTTTTCTGAGTAAACAAAAAAAGAGTTTAATTCTTTGCTCGCACTTTAACGGGTACAGGGACAAGAATGCCAACATTTTGGAGAATGGCTACAAATAGTGTATTTAACGTAGTGTGCATAGTATGTGGGTAGAATTAATAATAGATATAGTATAAAGTCTTTCTTGACTAGTGTCCAATAACTATAGTAAAAACCTGCTATCTTCACGCAAAGTTCTAATATGAGGTATAGTAGGAAAACTCTATAAACTTTACAATAGTACGTATGCAAGGATTCAAAAAATTTATTTTGCGTGGGAATGTGGTCGACTTGGCTGTCGGCATTACTGTCGGTGCTGCCTTCTCGTCAATAGCAACTGCGCTCGTCAAAGATTTCATTACCCCGCTAATCGGGGTCATAATTAAAACCCCCGATTTTTCAGGGTTCACGTTCACTATTCGTGGGAGCAAGTTTTTATTTGGTGATTTGCTTAATGCATTTATATCCTTTTTCCTCATAGCAATTGCAGTATACTTTTTTATTGTGCTCCCGATGAACAAGCTTATAGAGCGCATGAAAGCAAAAGATGCTCCCGCAGACCCTACCGACAAAAAGTGTGTCGAGTGCCTAAGCGAAATACCTTTTGCTGCAAAGCGCTGTTCGCATTGTGCAGAAATACAGCCAGAAACTCCACCTCCCATGATCAGTGCTCTGTAATAGCTGGTATTGAAGAGTTCGTAAAACGTTGTATACTCCTTGTTAGAACATTTATTTATAAAATATAGTATATGGAAGGATTTAAAAAATTTATTTTGCGTGGTAATGTTGTCGACTTGGCTGTCGGTATTGTTATTGGTGCCGGTTTCTCAGCCATGGTAACCTCGTTGGTTAAAGATATCTTGACTCCACTTTTGGCTGCACTCATTCATGTGCCCGATTTCTCAAACATCTCGTGGTCGCTTAATGGGAGTCGGTTGCTTGTAGGGGATTTTATAAATGCTCTTGTGGCTTTCGTATTGCTCGCGGGTGCCGTGTACTTCTTTGTAGTACTACCTATGAACAAACTCATCGAGCGCATGAAAAACCGTAAAGCTCCCGCAGACCCGACCAGCAAAAAATGTTTTGAGTGCCTGAACGAAATTCCTATCGCTGCCACCCGTTGTGGTTTTTGTAGTCAGCCACAAAGGACCTAACTGACACTATATACTAAAAACCCCGAGCTACATGCCCGGGGGTTTTAAATGCAATAGTATTTTTACTCCGCCAGCACAGAAGCCTCAGGTGAGCCTCCCTTCAGTGGTATTTCTCGGAGGAAGAAGGAAATAAGTAAAGCTGCGGCTACAAAAGGAATGGTCCACAAGAAGACGTCTTTAAAGGCGAGTGTAAATGCTTGAAGCACAGCTTCTGCGTAGTGGGGAGGGAGTGCGCGAATTTGAGCAGCTCCTGCTGCTATGCTCGAACCGGTCAAACTCGCACTTTGCTCGGGCAGTAGTGTTGTTAAATGAGAAGCGAGTCTTGCAGTTAGTATTGCGCCAAATATTGCGGTCCCAAACGACGAGCCAATACTTCGGAAGAAGGTAACTAGCGAGGTCGCAGTGCCTAAATCTGCGCGGTTGGTTGAGTTTTGCACGACAAGTGTCGTGACTTGGATGGAAGATCCGATACCAAGCCCCGTTATAAACATACACACCGCCAAGAGCCACAAAGAGGTGTCTGTTTGTATATAGTAGGACAAAAGAAAGAGACCAATCCCGGTGAGAAGGCTCCCTGCAATAGGGAATTTTTTATATCCACCTGTTCGCGAAATATTTTTGCCTGAATAAATTGAAGCCGACATAAGCCCCGCTATGAGCGGGAGCATTAAAAGGCCAGACTTTGTTGCCGAGAAACCACGCACGACTTGGAAGTATTCAGGCAAAAATATAATTGCCGAAAACATAGCGACCCCTGAGACAAGTGCCAAAAGGGAAGCTACGCTAAAAATGTCGTTTTTGAAGAGTCGAAGCGGCATGATGGGCTCTTTTGCTTTTGCTTCCCACCATACAAAGAGCATAGCAAGTGAGGCGCCGATTGCCGCGAACCCATTAATTTGATGTGAGCCCCACACATAGGTAGAGCCTCCCCATACTGCAACAAGGAGGAGCGAAGTAACGCTTGCTGAAAGCAATATTGCGCCAACATAGTCAATATTCCGCTCGGTTCGATTGATAGGCACATTAAGGCGCAAATAAATTGCTGCCAGCGCCAAAAGCCCGAGAGGTAAATTGATATAAAAGATCCAGCGCCATGAAATGACGTCAGTCATAACGCCACCTAAGAGGGGACCTACAACACTTGAGACGCCAAAGACAGCACCAAAATAACCTTGATAACGCCCACGTTCTTTGGGCGGGATAATATCGCCTATGGTCGCGAGCACGAGTGTAAAGAGCCCGCCTGCGCCTATGCCTTGCACACCACGAAAGATAATGAGTTGGAGTATATTTTGAGAGAGTCCAGCCAGCATCGAACCGATGAGGAAGAGGACGATAGCCACCATGAGCGTTTTCTTGCGGCCGTAGAGGTCGCTGATCTTACCATATAGAGGAGTGGTGACCGCCGTTGCTATAAGGTAGGAAGTGACGACCCACGACAGCTCGTTGAGTGCACTAAAGTCGGCCGCTATGCGTGGGAGGGCTGTGGATACAATAGTTTGGTCCAAAGCCGACAAAAACAAGGTGAGCATGAGTGCTCCCATGATGAGTTTAATGTCGTTGTGGCTTTTTTGAGCTTCTTCGGTTGGATTTGCAATTTGCTGTGTATCCATAGAAGGGACCATGATAACACATTTCTTCAAAATATCCAAGTATTTTGTGATACACATGGTCAGGCTCGCAAAATCTGCAATTTTTGCTATTCTCTAGAGGTTGTAGTGCATATTTTGGGATATCGTCTAATGGTAGGACAGAGGCCTTTGAAGCCTTTAATCGGGGTTCGAATCCCTGTATCCCAGCCAACACATACTAAGTCAGGTGTCAAG
>JAYVXU010000018.1:0-7040 GCA_043784925.1 Candidatus Adlerbacteria bacterium | reverse complement strand
ACTGCGTATGAGTGTATGATGGAAGAAGAGTTCCATCAGTGTGTGAAATCTTTAGAAGTTAATTTACCAAGACTTCGTATTAAGGGGTAGGGAGACGTGTCTGGCCATGAAAATACTATACTATATTTATTAGGATTTTATTGTACTTAGCCCCATTATCCACTTTATTTAATTAAATAACGGCCTTATTCCCATTTGCACTATGTTGGAGTTTGAGTCCTACACGGGGCACCTAAGCAAAGTACTAGTGATGTGAATTTATAAAAGAAAAGGGCCGCCAGTCTTCCTGCGGCCCCAAATTACGACGAATTGTGCTTATGTTTTAAAACAACGTTGCCAATAATATACCACAAAGCAGTAGGCCTTCAGAATCCACATACCCGTCATTGCTCCACCCAGAAGAGGAAACATTAACAGAAAAGTCGTGAGGAGAAGCTCTAGAAACATCATGGGTATATCGTCAAAAGCGAGCCAATTGGTATAGAAATATACCCAAACAACTCCAATCGTTGTGATGATTGCAACCCCCTTCCACATACTGATTGTACGACCATAGGGTTCTTTCGACTGAAGCCATACACCCCAAAAGAATCCAAGTGTAAATGTCGGTGTGATGCCCCATATTGTCATCCAGAACATATCGGGCTGCTCGACATACATTCTTGTTAGACCTTCTACAAACATGGCGACCTCCGTTGTATCTCAATAGGAACAGACGGACATAAAAGTCCAGTAGCTTTCAATTACATATCATAATAAAACACACTTGTCAAAAGTACCGTAATGGTTCAGTAGCTTGGGAACACTGGGTGCAACATTAGGTTTATGTCTCGTCCTATTTGCTTCCCACTTGAGCCAGGTTGGAACTTACATGTGATAAATCTACCGTCCTACAATCTGATGATATATATGTACCGAAGGATTATTCATCCCGTAAAAGTTCGGTTGCTTTGAGTCGGTTGACCAGCGATGAAGCGGCTACACTCGCCACGACTGCCGCTGCAATTACTGACCCAACTATGACGGCAAGCGAACCGTACGGGATAGTATACGGTGGGGTAAGCACGAACAAGGGCCGCAACACATTGATAAAATAAAACGCCATTGCCAGCCCAACAGGAACACCTATAAGCGAACCAGCGACGGTGGCTGTTGCCGCTTCAGCCCCAATAAGCCCGCGAATTTCTTGTGAGGACATACCTTGAGCTTTTAGTGTGACATACTCTCTGCGTCTTGATAGTAGTAATCCAAATATAAATATAGTAATTACCATGGCCCCCATGGCAAGTGAGTACGCAGAATCTATTTTAAGTAATCCATCAATATTGAGTGACGCGAGGCTTGACTGGTCTTTCGCCAGCGCAGTCAAGCGAGACTGGATCACTAGGGAGTCATCGGCTGCGACATTGTTTTGTAATGTCTGGACAGTATTTTTGACAAATGAATCCGATCGCTCGCGAGTGGGAGTTAGGAAGAAGGTTGTGGGTATGGTTGGAACAAGAGCCTCATGATGGGTGATATTCATAAGCGCATCCGCCCCATCAGGAAAGCCGGGAAGATTTTTAAAGAAGCCTGGAACCGTTAATTCGACCTCAATTTGTTGAGGAGTACCTTTGGCAAGTAATACGTGTATCCTGTCTCCTTTTTTTACTTTTAAAAATGCTGCCATATCCTCACTTAAGAGGACATTGTTGGAGTTGGGACTTAATAATGAGAGTGCATCTTTTGCTGAGCCGTTTGAAAAATGAGAGTCATCAATTGGAGCCACAGCAAGAAATGAATCTGGGTCTATGGCAGCCAGGTTAGCTACGTCCGAAGTCCTATTGGAGCGTAAAATTACGTTATGTATGCCGTAGACTACCGGCGCTACAGTGCCGATGGCGGGATTAGCAAAGCTTTGGGCATCGCTAGCGTGATATATACGCTTGCTTGCTGGGCTCGTTGCTATTTTTATATCTGAACCCACAACATAGCGGGCGTCGGCAGTTTTGGCTCCTTTATATGAATCGGTGAATACTGCAAGACTCGTGCCAAATGCAATAATAAGGCCGATGATGATTGCAGCTTCGGCAAGTGCCCACGCACGCCTTCGAATACTGAGGCCAAAGAGAAGCGAGAAAGGCTTATTAAGTGCGTGCTTTGAAATTGACTGCGAGCGTGAGAGCAACCAGGCAACTATCCGCCCACCAAAAAGACAGCCACATAGCCACACTGCAATGGGCAAAAAGAGCAAACCAAGAGGAATAGAAACCGAGCGGCCAACATACACAGAGCCGGGAGATCCTTCAAACCCCGCACTTGTAATCACTATATATGTAGCAATTGCTGCTAACACGAGGCCCGCGAGGTCAAGCCAGTACAGTCGCCACTTCGGTGGTCGTGCAGCGAACTTTGCTCTGTCTTCGTTGATTTCCTGCTCAATAGAGCGGCGCCCTGTTATATAAAGCGCAAGCCCAGTTGCGCCTAGTCCTGCGACAGTTCCAAAAACAGCTGATAGACCCAGTGTCGCTGGTGTGGCGCGAAGAAGAGTAGCGAGCCCCACAACTAGTGCAGCAGTTAGGAATCCGAGTGCAACTCCAACAAGCGCACCGCAGGCCGTAATCCAGCTCACGCGCACCGTCAACATAGACAATAGGGTTTTTCGGCTTGCCCCACGAATACGCAGTATCGCCTGCTCTCTTCGTTGACTGCTTGAAAGTACTATACCCGCATACCCTGCCAAGAGTGCCGCCAGGAGTACCCCCGGGAGCCCGAGGAATATAAACATTTGTTTTGCAACACGTGCGTCGCCGCTTGCGACAGAAAGAGTGTTTGATACATGGTCAAGTACGAATCCTTGGCCCGGTGCAATAGTTAAGATTTCGGCGCCTACTACTTGCGCTTCTTTGAGTGCCACAGCGGGTTCAGCATTTAATTGTTCGCGTTCAAGCCCAATATCAATCTCTTGTATAGGCAAACTTTTTACACGCTCACCTCGAGTAGCAATGGCGCGCTGAAATGGTTTTAAGACTTCTAGTTTAAAATCTTCCGTGCCCAGGATGACGCTGTTAGGGACGTACAAAAATACTTCGAGATTGGCTCCGTGCCTGCTTGAAAAAAGCGCGCGTGCCTGAGACAGGTTGGCTATGCCGCTCACTTTCCGGGAAATGGCAGTACCATCCGGCAAGTCAATTGAAATAGTACCACCCACGCCGAGAGACAATTTCTCTGCAACTTCGGCACTTACAAGCGCTTCGCCGGGCACTTGCGCCCCTTGTAGTATACGAATTGATGGGTCTATTTTGGTATATAATGGATCAAAACCAAACACTCGCACCGGCCCATTTATTTGTTTGGTTGACCGAATGGACTGGGGTGCGAGATCAGAAATAAAAAGCTCCTCAGAAAATTTTACTCCTTTGATTTTTCTAATCTGGGAGGCGATGTCACTCAAGTTTATAGGTTTGCTTATATTTGCCGGGATGGGAGAAAGGATCTCGCGAGTAGAGAATGTAGCATTAAAATCATTTTCGGTAAGCGACGCATCGGACACAACTTCGGCCTGATATTCCATTTGTACCGTGGCCCCCGGCAAAATTGTGCCTATGTTCCACCCTTCTTGTGTAGCTCCTTGAGAGAAGGGGTTCTCATTTTTGCTCCCCACGCCCTTATTTAAAACGCGTCCTGAGCCAGGCACATAATGAAGTTTGTCACTCAACACAGAGCGAATTACCACCTCATTTGAAGGAGTATCGCTCACGTTTTTAAAATCTAATCGCACGTTTATCCGTGTACCAGTTGGCGCCTGCCCAGAGGGGCTGTACGAAAGATTGAGTTCTACCGCACCTCCAAGTGTTGTGATGACCCGCTGCATGTCGATGGGGAGCGGTGCTAATGCTCGCTGTGTCATTGAGGCAGATAACCCATCAACAAAAAACAAAATTGCACACGTAAGCGCAATACCCAGGAGAACGCCCGAAATAGTCGAAAGCGTGCGGCGGGGGTTTCGAATAAGGTCAGTTGTAACGTATTTAAATATCATAGAGTAGCTTTATTTTAATGCAGTTTGGCCGAGCGTTACTATCCGTTCCACTTTGCTCGCCACTTTTGGGTCGTGCGTCACAACGACAAGTGTGGATTTAAGGCGTTTCTGAATTTCAAGCAGTAGTTCGACAACGTTAAGGGCGTTGCCATCGTCAAGTGCGCCCGTCGGCTCATCAGCTAAAATAATTGTAGGCGCATGCACAATTGCCCTCGCTATAGCTGCGCGCTGTCGTTGTCCACCTGACAGTTGGTCCGGCAAACGGTCAGCAAGGCCATCTAAGCCGAGCCTACGAAGCAGATCCGTTATTTTTGCCTCCGCACCTTCAGTATCACCGCACATAGAAAGCTGGAGGCGAATGTTTTCCGCTACTGTTAAAAATGGTAGGAGGTTATCAGCTTGATATACGATGCCAAAATTTTCTTTTCGAAAAGCCACACGCTCTGCTTCGCTTAACTGAGTTATGGTCATTGGTCCTATATCAACCGAGCCCTGTGTTGGAAGCGCAAGCCCCGCAATAAGCCCAAGGAGTGTAGACTTACCACTGCCGCTTAACCCCATGAGTGCCACACTTTCTCCTGCCTTGACTGTAAACTCGGGGCAGTTAAGCGCTGAAATACGACCACGCGCGGTATCATACTCCACCTTGATATTGCGCGCTGTTATTGAGTTTGCATTTTTCATACCTTTATGATTTTTTTATCTTGTATGCAATACTGTCGCTCTGCCAGCTTTGCGAGGCGCTTATTATGAGTGACAAAAACAACCGCCATCGTCGATTCGAAAATGTCGTTCATAACAGAATTCGCAGTTTTTGCATCAAGTTGAGCAGCCATTTCATCAGCAATCAGGAGCTTTGGCTTATTTGCTAATGCTACCGCTAGAGAAACTCGCTGCGCTTCCCCACCAGAAATTTGTCTTGGCAAGTAATTGGCAACATGCCCAACTCCTAATCTTTCTAAAAGAGCGCCTGCTGCGGCCGAGTCATGCCTCTGTCCTCCAAAGCTATGAGCGAGCTCGACATTCTCTAGAGCTGTTAAAAATGGTATGAGGTTTTCCGCTTGCAGTGCTATACCTACGCTTTTTGCGCGAATTTCCGACCGCTCGTCATCGTTTAAAGAGCTCAGCGGGCTGCCATTAAAGGTGACAGTGCCAGTATCCGGCCGCAGGAGGCCATTGATAAGAGCCAGCAGTGTCGATTTTCCGCTACCCGAAGCTCCCACTAAACTTATTTTGTCACCGGGATAGACCTCAAAATCCACATCTTGAAGTACCGTAAGTGAGCCATTTGCAGAGTAGAAGGTTTTCGATACACCCTTAAGCTCGACGAGAGGAATTTTATTCATCGTACGGTTGGTAGTGTTTGTGTTAAACGTTGTGCTTGTGGTACTTTCGCATACACAGCAGGCGCCACCTTTTTCGCATGTTCTTCTAAATCAAGTACTACTTGGCTGGCTTCAGCAAGGCCTTTCGGGCTCAATTGAACTACATTAATAAGTTCGAAGTCATCTTGATGTAAACTTTTGTCTTTTGGAACATTGCGTATTACCCCGATTCCGGGTGCATAGTATTTGATCTCGTTATCAATTGCTGTGGCAGCACCTTCAACCACCGCACGTACCTTATGAAATTGACCGTAGGCAACTTTTACATCCAGCCCAACGTCAATGAGTTGTGCAACAGACGGCTCCTCGGTTGGTCCCGAAGTACCAATAAACCATCGAGGTGCATCTTTCGAAACTTGTCCAGGAATTAAGATTCCAACTTCTCCTCCTGTTGCTGTGCCAATATAGGCATTATTAACATTAGTGTACTGTCCTCCCTCGTAGTCTTCGGTATATCCTCCAAGCATCCAAATATTTCTGTCCTTATCAATTGCAAGATAATCAAACCCTACCTGTGCTATTTCTCCGGAGTCTTCGCTTTGATCGAGTACGGCGATGGCTTGTACACCATCAATAGTTCGTACTACATCGGTTACCGTGCTGATTATTTGATGCGGCACTTTGCGTGAACCCACTTCGGTAGACCCTGCTCGTATCAATTGCATGCCAGGCTTGAGAGGCTGATATTCATTTTGTAAATCAAGCGGGCCGACAAAGTTTTGAGGATTGAAAGCGACGCGTGTCGCCTCCACCTTCAAAGTCCCCTTTCCTTTATTAGAGGAGGTTGAAATCACATAAGCAACTCCACCGAGGAGAAGTAGAGCTGCTCCTAAAATTACAAATCCTTTTTTACTTTTAATGTCGATCATACTATTAATTATACAGGTAGCTCAACAAGTCTTTTTATATTGATGTGTACAGCTTGGGTGTCCTACATTCCTTAATACGTCATTAGAGCCTTTTTACATTCAGTTTTACTTAAACAAAACATTATTTGACATATGTCAATATATTCATTTGCTTGGGCGTAGCAAAAGTTGAAATATTACAGATCTTACATGTGTCACAATTGAGCCTGGTCGATTGTTATTTATAGCTTAGCGATCGGACCTATCATCCCTGTGTCTTATAGTAGTACTTGCTGTCGTAGTTGAAGTTTGATGGTGATTATCGTCAAAATCGTGTTCATCTGCATTGTCATCGAGGTCGCCGAATTCATTTTCCTGAATATCCTCGTCACCATGTACGTTATGCTCATTCAATAACTTGTTTAATGTGTGTATAGTTTTTGGTCCTAAGAATCCTACTTGTTCTATATCAAACCGTTTCTGAAAATGTTTTACTGCTTCTTCCGTCTTTGGCCCAAAAAATCCCGTCACTTTATCCTGAGAAAATAGAGTAGCGTCAGATGCCAGTATCTCTTGCAGATGTTTAACATCTTCACCACTCATACCCCGACGCAAATAAATAGAAAATTGAAGCACTGTGCCATCGTTTGTACTGCTTGCTAATTGGGAAAAAGTATTATTAGCAGATTGTCCGCTTAACGCTGCTTGAACATTTATAATAGTTGCCTGGTCTGCATTAAACGCCTGCAAAAGACTAACAATTGCCTGGACTTGCCCTGAGGTAAG
>JAYVXU010000017.1:0-7153 GCA_043784925.1 Candidatus Adlerbacteria bacterium | reverse complement strand
GTAGTGAACGAAACCATAGTGTCGCTCTTAACTGGGTACACCGTCAAGACACTCACTCTCGACAACGATATTGCGTTTGGTCGGTGGTCAGAGCTTGAGGTGTTGCTTGGAGCACAGGTGTACTTCTGCCACCCGTATCACTCATGGGAAAAAGGATTGGTAGAGAATACCAATCGATGGATCAGACAATTTGTGCCAAAGAAAAGTGACTTGGCATTGTATACAAAAGAATATGTTGCATGGGTTGAGGCGTGGTTTAATCACACGCCGAAACAGTGTCTGGAGGGAATGACTGCGTATGAGTGTATGATGGAAGAAGAGTTCCATCAGTGTGTGAAATCTTTAGAAGTTAATTTACTAAGACTTCGTATTAAGGGGTAGGGAGACGTTTGTGTTCCTAAGTTATTAATACCCCGTTAACTTAATATAGTCAATAGTGCTTTTTTTATATCTTAATGGTGCTAGAGTTATTGCAGACAATTACAAATTAGCTTCAATCTTTATGAAATCTCTATTCAACAAGACAATTTTAGGTGTATTTGCAGGGGCAATGCTTTTTTTAGGAGCTGAGTCAGCTCAGGCGGCGCAGCTCACTCAATCGCAGGTTCAAGCGGTTATCCAGCTGCTCCAGTCTTTTAATGCTGACCCTGCGATCATAAACTCTGTTGGCACTTCGCTTGGGGGAGTCTTGAGCCCGGTAAATCCGACCCCAGTTTGGTGCCCAACTCTTTCTTATAACTTGTATGTTGGGGTAACTGACGCTATGACAGCCGGTCAGGTGTCGCAGCTTCAGCAATATCTAGGAATTAACCCAACTGGCTATTTTGGCACTATTACACGCGCTCTAGTGGCCTCATTGCAATCCCAAAATGGTGTGTACCCAGTGTCAGGCGGAGTTGGTCCTCTTACACGTGCACTTATACAACGCCTTTGCGGAGGAGTACCTTCGCCGTGGCCTCTCCCAACACCTCTTCCGACGAATGGCATATTATTTACTCTGAATACTCAATTTTCAGTAGGAGCAGGCCAAACTGCAACTGAGTCTTCTTTGGGTGAGCTGACGCTCCAAGGTGATTTAATTAGTGGTTCAAGTGCTCAAGTGACTATGGGAGAAAATTGCGGGCGTGGTAGACAATGTTTCTATTATCCTCACCAAACTGTCTCAATGACGCCAAATAAGCCGGTAGTCTTTCAGGACTACACTATCACTCTTACTCAAATTACTGGCTCATACCTGACCTTCTACGTAACGAAAGGCGCGGTTGTAACTCCTGTTATTGACTCAATATATCCAACCTCTGGGCCAGTAGGTACGGTGCTGACTATCTATGGCAGCAACTTTGGTGGCGACAACACGGTCCGCTTTGGTAGTGGAGGCGCTATGCATGTTGCGGGCACTAGTGGTGGTGGCAGGATTTCATATACCATACCCAGCTATGCAGGGCCGTGCGACTATGTGGGCGACACCTCGCAAATTCGCTGTATGGCAGCCGTGCAGCAAGTGCAACCAGGTACTTATAATCTCTCAATAACAAATGCGAATGGGCAAAGTGCTGCTGTGCAATTTATCGTCACCGGCCAGATCGTTACCAATGGCCCTATTTCATTTACGCAACCCATCGCAAATCAATCTTTCACAAGCGGGCAAGCATTCCCTATTGTTTGGACGAGTGCTTCAAACATACCAACAGACGCCAGTATGAGTCTCGACCTTTATACTGAAGCAGGTAATAAAATGGGTACAATAGCCATTCTAAGAAATGATGCACATTCATATGCGTGGACATTGCCACGATTCCCGCAAAACTATATGTGCACCATGCAGTACCCTAATGGTTTGTGTGGAGTTTCAATTCCAAGCGGCCGATACTACCTCATGGCTACTGTGACATCCAATACCTCGACTCCAAATAATGCAGCTGCGCTCTACGGTACAGCCCTTAGTGGAGTGTTCACTATAAATCAGCAATAAACGGCAAAAAACGTTTGACTCCTGCCCAAAGTTTGTTAGTATGCCAAGAACGCATCAGTGCGTGGTTTTTCTTTGCTCGATGTTTCAAATCCGAAGCAAAGTGGTGGGGTTCGGCTCAAAATTGTCAGCAATTAGTTATTAAGTAATAGAATTTATATGGCAGAAACATTCGATAGACAAAAGCCTCACGTAAACGTAGGCACCATTGGTCACGTTGACCACGGAAAAACAACTCTCACCGCATCCATTCTCCATACGCTTGAAATGGCAAAAGCAGAAGGCTTTGGCGCTCGTGTTGAAGGTGTCGACGGTATAGACAACGCTCCTGAAGAAAAAGCACGTGGTATCACCATTGCTCTCCACCACTCTGAATATTGGACCCCAAACCGCCACTACGCTCACATCGACGCTCCAGGACACGCCGACTACATTAAAAACATGATCACCGGTGCAGCCCAAATGGACGGTGCAGTATTGGTTGTGGCCGCAACCGACGGTGTTATGCCTCAAACTCGTGAGCACGTTCTCTTGGCTTGGCAAGTTGGTGTTCGAAATCTCATTGTTTTCCTTAACAAAGTAGACATGGTTGACGATGTTGACTTGATTGACTTGGTTGAAGAAGAAGTACGCGAGCTTCTCGGCAAACAAGGTTTTGACGCCGCAAACACTCCTGTTATTCGTGGTTCAGGCCTCAAGGCGCTTGAAAGTACCGACCTCAGTAGTGAGTGGTCACAAAAAGTTCTTGAACTCGTCAAGACTATGGACAGTTATATCCCTATGCCAGTACGCGAAATGGATAAACCATTTCTTATGCCTATCGAAGATATCTTCTCTATTGAAGGTCGTGGCACTGTGGTGACCGGTCGTATCGAGCGCGGTCAAGTAAAAGTAGGTGAAGAAGTCGAAATTATCGGCCTCCAGCCAACAGCAAAAACGACTATTACCGGTATCGAGATGTTCAATAAACAACTTGAGGCAGGTATGGCCGGGGACAACGCAGGTATTCTCCTTCGCGGTACTAAAAAAGAAGACATTCATCGTGGCCAGGTGCTAGCCAAAACAGGCTCAGTCACTCCTCATACAGAATTTGAGGCCGAGGTATACATCCTTAATAAGGATGAGGGTGGTCGTCATACGCCATTCTTCTCGGGATACAAGCCGCAATTCTACATCCGCACTACTGACGTAACTGGTGAAGTAACCTTGGCACAAGGGACCGAGATGGTTATGCCAGGCGATACAGTTACCTTTAAGGTAAAACTTGTAGCCCCAGTGGCACTGGAGGAAAAGCAGCGCTTCGCAGTTCGTGAAGGTGGTAAAACTGTGGGCGCAGGAGTTGTCACAAAAATCGTGGCATAATCTAGATACTTTCTACCAAAAATATTATGCCAGCTGATACTGAAAAAAAGACCCCTGTGAAGCGAAGCCCTAAAAAGGCTCCTGTAGAGCAGTCTCAAAGACTTCGAATTAAAGTGCGTGCCTACGAACACAAGGTTCTTGACCTCTCTGTTCGTCAAATAATAGATACGGCACTTCGATACGACGCTAAGATCGCTGGACCCATACCACTTCCAACAGAAATCAAAAAATACACTGTTAACCGCTCTACCTTCATCTACAAAGATGCACGTGAGCAGTTTGAGATGCGTGTGCACAAGCGCTTGATCGACATTGTCGACCCATCTGCCAAGGTTATTGAGGCTCTAACGAACCTTTCTCTACCTTCTGGCGTTACGATTGATGTAAAAATGGTCTAGGATCAAACTCTAACTCAAAAAACAAAATCCCTCTTCATTTCGAAGAGGGATTTTGTTTTGTATAGAAGATGAGTGAGTAGTATTGTTGAAGAGCTCATTATTTTTTGGTATAATCAATCGTTGTTGTTCTTTCCTGTCATGATCATGACAATAGTAATTCTGTATTCAGTTATAGTTGCCTGATTCACTTCGGGTTCTTTTGTTGGTTACCAACTCTATGGAGAGAGTTCGAGCTCAATAAAAGGATACTACGACCACGCCCCGCTCTGCCATAGGTAGATACGGGGCTTTGTCGTAGTTGCATAAAAAGCAAGCGTGGTGTATATTCCTTGAGACTCTCGAAATAGAGTTGATCCACGTCCCAAGACCAACCCCGAAGTAGATGGGACCAATAGACAACAATGAAATTTATACTCGCAAAAAAAGGGAGAATGACGACTGTATTTACTGATGACGGTCGCTCATATGCTGCAACCGTAGTGATTGCAGGCCCTGCGCTCATAACTCAAATAAAGACCGTCGAAAAGGATGGTTATAGTGCCGTACAAGTTGGTACGGGAGAAGTTAAAACCTCTCGTGTTAACAAAGCTCAACTTGGACACGCTCATGCTGCACAAGCCTCCATTGCTGAGGGTGAAAGGAAGGCTTTAAAGGTCTTTCGAGAATTCCGCCCAACAGGCCGTGTAAGTCCTATCAAAGATGTAGAAGTAGGCTCTACGATCGACATATCTTCCTTTGCAGTCGGAGACAAAGTGGTAGTGTCTGCAATATCGAAAGGTAAAGGATTCCAGGGTGTTATAAAGCGCCATGGTTTCCATGGAGGCCCTCGATCACATGGTCAAAAACATTCAGAACGATCTCCAGGCTCAATCGGTGGTTCTGGTGGACGAGCAGGTGGTCGTGTTGCAAAAGGGATGCGCATGGCAGGACGAATGGGTAGCGACCGAGTGACTGTGCGAAACCTCTCCATCCTTCAGGTGTACCCAGAAACTGGTGAGATGGTTATTTCAGGTGCTATTCCTGGACGCCCAGGCACTTTAGTTGAGGTAAAAGGAGTAGAAACCCGCTAATACGAATATGGAAAAGAAAACCCCAACAAAAGAAAAAACTCCTGTTTCTCCTAAACCTTTAAATATGGAAGCGACTCTTTATAATGCACAAGGCGAAAAAACGGGAAGCATTACACTCCCGACTAACATTTTCGGACTTCCTTGGAATGCCGATCTTGTTGAACAAGTAGTAACTTCAATGCAAGACAACGCTCGCACGTCCACAGCACATACAAAAGACCGTGGTGAAGTTCGCGGAGGTGGCAAAAAGCCTTGGAAACAAAAAGGCACAGGTCGCGCACGCCATGGCTCGTCACGCTCCCCAATATGGCGCGGAGGAGGTATTGCTCACGGTCCGCGTAATGTCAAAATCTATACCCGAAAAATCAATCAAAAAATGCGCCAAAAAGCATTGCTTGTAACCCTTTCTCGAAAAATGAAGGATGGAGAGATTATTTTCATGGAGGCACTCAGAATGGAGACTCCAAAAGCAAAAGACGCAAAACTGGTACTCACTGCTCTCGGTCGTGCATTTAGCGGATTTTCTAAAACGAAAAATGCTGCACTCATTGCTATTCCAAGTGCTGACCTAGGAACTATGAAAAGCTTTAGTAATTTTGGAAATGTAACTATAGACGATGTGCGAAATCTCAACCCACTTTCTATTTTGCAATCAAAATACCTTGTAATAGCTGACCCAAAAGCTGCGATTGAGAGCCTTTCTAAAAAAAGTGTAGTAAAGCCAGTTCAAACCAAATAAGTATATGCAAAAGCACACCGGAACAATTATTCTTTCGCCACGAATTACTGAAAAAGGCGCAAACCTAGCCGAGAAAGGCATATACGTATTCAACGTAGGACGAAATGCAAATAAAATTGAAATTATATCTGCCTTTCGTATTTTGTACCAAGTGAATCCTCGTAAAGTAAGAGTTGTGTCTGTCCCTCAAAAAAAAGTCCAAACCCGCGGGACAAACCGTAAAGGTAAGACGGCACACGCCAAGAAGGCATATGTATACCTTAAAAAAGGCGAAAGTATAGAAATAATTTAAGAAACAACCGCGTCCAAAGAGTGGTTACGCGGTACGATTTCGACAAAATCACATGAAAAGCTACAAACCATATACTAAATCTCGTCGCCACATGACGACTATAAGTTATAAAGATAAACTCACGACAAATGAGCCTAATAAAGCTTTGACCTATGGCTCTAAGCGTCATGTGGGAAGAAATAACGCAGGTCGCATCACTGTGCGTCATAAAGGTGGTGGTCATAAACGCCTTCATCGCGATGTTGATTTTTCTTACAAGAAACACGTTCCCGCAGTTGTAGAAACCGTTGAATATGATCCAAATCGTTCAGGATTTATCGGGGTTCTCTTGTACAAAGATGGTGAACGTCGCTATGGACTCTTGCCAGGCTCTATAACTGCAGGAGCGACTATTCTCTCGGGCGAAGAAGTGGTGCCAACACCCGGCAATCGCATGCCCCTTCGCTCCATGCCTATTGGTTCGTTTGTATACAACGTAGAGCTCAAACCAGGGCAGGGTGGCAAAATAGGCCGCTCAGCAGGTACTCATATTGAACTCATCGCCCGTGACCAGGGCTATGCAGATCTAAAGATGCCTTCTTCAGAAGTGCGAAAAGTGCTCGACACATGCTGGGCTACTTTGGGTCAAGTTTCAAATGACGAGCATCATCTCGTGACAATCGGAAAAGCCGGACGTAGTCGCTGGAAAGGTATCCGTCCAACGGTGCGAGGTACTGCTATGAACCCCGTTGACCACCCTCACGGAGGAGGTGAAGGTCGTCAGGGCCGAGGGCTTCGCCGAGCCAAGTCATTGTGGGGTAAACCGACGGGAAAAGGGCAAAAAACTCGCAAGCCTAAGAAATACTCAAACTACCTTATCGTCTCTCGTCGCAAAGTAGGCAAACGCGGCCAAAAGAAATAATCTCTAAATTAAAAAAGCGCTCCAGGAAATCTGGAGCGCTTTATCGCTTTAATGCCCGCTTATGCCAAAAAATCTGGAACAGGAGCAGTCACATTTATTTGGGGAATTACTTGACGTAAAATCTTACGTCCAGTTTCCCAGTCAATAATATATCCATCTTGCAAAAATGCAGCTTTTGCGGTTGCAACCCTGGTTCTAAGGGATTCAGGACCCTCAGGTATTGGAAGATCGGCGATAAGAATCTTGTACGCAGCCCTATTAAGAGTATTTCTGTAGGGTTGGTAATAGGCAAACCGTACCTCATGATCCATCGGGGTTCCCCTTCCGTCTCCTTACCTTTAAATACGAAGGGTAGGTACTATGGTTTATATGGCGGCAAACAAGAAAAAACACCTCACGAGTGAGGAGCGGTTCTGCATTGA
>JAYVXU010000016.1:0-2147 GCA_043784925.1 Candidatus Adlerbacteria bacterium | reverse complement strand
GTTGAGGTAGCAAAGGTTGTAGCAGCTCCTCCTACGCTGTTAGTGAATGTTCCTCCTACAACCAGTGTGGTGTTTGGAGATTGAGTAAAGGAACTTGCGCTTTGCAGAGTGAAGTCGTGTGTTGATGTTGCATTCCCAACAATGGTCCAACCACCGGACGCGGAGTTGAAGGTGAGGTTGTAGAAGGAGGAGGAGCCGGGCTGCACTGTCTTGCCCGTTGTCCCCGCTATAAGAGTAACGGTACCCGTGGCCGTGGTAAATACTCCAGTGTTTGTAAATGAGCCACCCACTGAAAGCACACTCGAAGGCAGTGCTACCGTACCGGTGGCAATAGTAAAGTCACTCGAGACTGTCGCATTTGAATCAAGGAAGGTCCATCCACCTCCAGCACCACTAAAACTTAGAGTGTTGAAGCTCGACCCTCCAGCTTGAATATTTCGGCCCGAAGCTGAAGAGGTCATTTTAACTGTACCGTTATTATGAGTGAAGGTTGCACTATTTTGGAAGGAAGAACCAACCGCAAGTATTCCCGAGGGGAGCGTGACTGATCCCGAAGTAACGGTAAAATTATTTGATGTTGTGGCATTCGTGTCGAGGAATGTCCAAGTCCCGCCAGTGGCATTAAACGTGAGATTGTATGCGCTTGAGGTACCCAAACGAATGGTTTGCCCACTGGCAGTTGAATTCAAAAGAAGTGTTGCATTATTATGCACAAAAGCCCCACCGGTATTACTAAACGATCCACCAACTAAAAGTGTTCCAACAGGAGACGTGACGGTACCAGTTGCAATAGTGAAATTATTAGTAGTAGTTGCAGTACTACTTGCAAAAGACCAATTACCACCCGTGCCATTAAAAGTAAGGTTATAAAAAGAAGAAGTGTTAGGACCGGTGATGGTTTTACCTGTAGTTGTAGCAGTAAAAGTAAAAGTGGAGTTTGCGCTGGTGAGTGTGGCACCTAGGTCAAAAATAAGACTACCCCCAAGTGAGTGCGTTTGTGTGCCTGCCGCTGTGAAAGACGCTCCGGGGCGTACTTCCAACGTACCGTCATAGCTATTGACCCCACCTGACTGGATAGTGACATTACCTGCAGGGGCAAATGTTTTAGCATCCCATACAATAAGTTTGGTATTTGGCGGCAAGGTCAAAGTGGAAGTAGCTGCAATTGTCGTTGTAAAAGGAATGTCAGTGTCATTAGCCGAGGTATATTGCGACATGGCCCCAATAGTTATTGGGTTAACATCTTCGTGTCGCACAATGACGCGATTCTCGTACAGATCCATACCCGAAATATTTGAAATTGGGTCAACTGAGATGTTTGCTGCGCGCTTTCCACCGTTAGTATCTAAATACAAAGTCAAAGTGTCACCCGGGTTAAAAGAAATTCCAGATATGCTATACGCCCCTGTCGAGCTGTTACATGAGGATGTGTAGTTGGTTGTTCCCTGTATCACCAGCTTTACATTTTGTGTCGTATTGTCGCATACCGTACTCACCGTTACTCCTTCATCTGAGTACACTTTGCCCGAAATAGTAATTTGCGACGCACTATTATCCCAACGAATGTAACCTGGGTCACCAGTTGGGTCGACATCAAACGCCTCCCCCGCCAAATTGCCATAGTGCAGATTGAATTTCCAAGAACTTGCACTCGTGCCTGTTTCCGTTACGTTAAAGCCTGTAATAGAAGAGGTTGTAGCAAATGAAACATATTTAATTATTTTAAGAGGATTCGCGTCTATAACCGTACCAGCAACCTTCAGTAAGGTTCCACCAGAAACTGCAAGTACAAAATCACCGTTACTTAAGCTTGAGACTGTGGGCGCCCCTGTAAGGCTCAGACCGTTTTGGTCTAAGTTTCGAAACACATAGTACTGGGCATTGAGCGTACCTCCGGATACGTTTAATGCATATGCACCGGAACCTTGATTTTGAATAGTAGTTGAAGCATTTGAAGCACCAATAATATCAAGCAACCCGCTTGAATATGAAAGCACTGAACTTGAAGCGATGGAGACCGTTACCTGTCGAGGCGCACCCGATATATTTGTCCCATCAAAATCCGTCGCATAACTCCAGTAGTCACTACCGGAGCTTCGCGTATACGCTCCATATATATTGAGCGCTCCTGAAACTGCAGCATGATT
>JAYVXU010000015.1:0-2159 GCA_043784925.1 Candidatus Adlerbacteria bacterium | reverse complement strand
AGTGAGCGTGCCAGTGCCGGGAGTGGCAGTTGCACCGTTTACTGATGCGTTAACGTTTGGAGCAGGGGTTGGTGCGGGTGCGGGTGTTCCGCCAGGGCAGCTACTTATAGTCGGAAGTGGCGCAACAGACCGGGTACCACCACCGTTAACGTTGTTTTTAGCTTGGTTGCGCATAACATTCATAACCGGCAAAATTTTTGCCATATCCCCTCGCGCTTGATTTATGAGCGTATTGTTTTCGTTTTCAGGAGGAGTATAAAATGCAAAGCTACCGCCGGTGTCTCTCCATACAGCGCCATACTTCTGAAGCGCGGTCGCGACCATCAAGCCGCCCTGACTCAGCCCAAGACTGTTTAAGTTGACGTTCGAAGGGATACCAAGTGTGGAACCGGCAATAATTTGACCAGTATATTTTCCACCTGTCGTTGGCGCGCCAAAATAGTCTTCGACGTTCAACGGCCAGGGGATGTTGCTATCCCAGGTTGGGCCTGGCGACTTAGATGCCGATTCTGGCGCCGCATATCGAAGCGCGTGGGTAATGACTCCTTGAGAAAGGTCATAGTCGGTAATAGCACCCATAGCGAAGTTATAATGGTTTAAACGACCTTGGATGTCGGTAATACCATCACCACAGACGGCGTATTTGCCTCCCAACTCGCACGTGAGACCTCCGGTGACATCAGATCCGTTAGTGAAAGAACACTGGAAGTACGACCACATGAAGTCTGGTTGGGTGGCGTCAAAAAATGCCATATGATGGTCCGACGGATAGTTGACCGGTGGAGCTGGCTGCGCGTTTTGCGGAATATGAATAAATTGGTCCTCAAGTGGATATATATTGTCGTTAAGATGCACCCGCACAACAGGATCAGTAGATTTACCAAAAAAGATAGGCTGACCAAAGTTATATGCGTTGACTGCGCCAAGGTAGCCTATTGATTGCAGTTGGGCAACATCCGCGTCCCCTGCATTGCCCCACTGGGCACCTGAACCGATGCCTATATTCCACACACTGTCAGAAGAAAAGGGAAGATTTTGCGCATCACGAGTCGCGGCGCGTGCCTCAGTGGAATACACACCAAACACAACCAACAGCACCGACACGAGCGAAACCGCAAATACAATTTTTTTCACAGTGATAGAGGAATGACTAATTAAATAAATAGTACCTGATCTACCATACAGTAGAGCATGCTTTAGCTGTCGCAGATGCCGCTATCAACACCTGTAACACAAAAAACCACCCAACAAAGGGTGGTTTTTGTTTGAATATGTGCGTCCCCGCCTATAATTTAGTCTTATAGACCCTGAAATAATCGACATGCGCATACGCGGGAAGTGAGGACAATGGTGGGTTTGCCGCAGCGCCAGTACTGTAGTTAGCAGCTGTGTAGAGATATGTGAACATTTGGTCGGACTGATAGACTCCGCCAGGGTTTGGAACCTGGAAAATTTTCACGTTGTCGAGATAGAACGTGATGAAATCGGGCTGCCAATCGATGCCGAAGTCGTGCTGCTTCGTACCGTCTATAGGCTGGCTGTAGTCCTGCGAACTATTAGCTTCATGCAAGCTTGCTTGCAGGGTCTGATTTCCGGACCCATCTGTACTCACACCGATGTTTAATTGTGGTGGCCAATGTCCGGTGACCTGCACATTTTCCATACTAATCTCACAAGAGAAGCCGGGTACGCGGTCGCATGACATACCGAAGTCCCAGTACCCATAATGTTGATAGTTCGTGGGAGAGGTATTAAGAATCCCGCCCACATATGGCATGTGCATGCCGGCTTGGCCGTCAATATAGGATTGATACTGGGGTGGTGTGGGCAAAAGACCAAGATTTAGCATGCCGTTTGATGCGGTATACACACCGCTTATGGGTGTGCTCGGATTGTAGGGGTTGACCCACCATTGTGTTCCGACTTCTCCCCAGCTAGGGCCGCCTCGTCCGTCTGTTGAGTCAGGCGCAACTAACTGCCAGGTATCTCCGGCAACCCATGTGCGATGCAAAGGAAGCGTATTGAACTCGTCGTCAAAGGTGGCACCTGGAATAGGACCCGGCGTTGGAGTTGGATTTGGGGTAGGCGCAGGGGTTGGTTGTGGTACTGGAGTAGGAGTAGTCGACACCGAACGAGGATCCCCGTTTACCTGCGTCCAA
>JAYVXU010000014.1:0-22141 GCA_043784925.1 Candidatus Adlerbacteria bacterium | reverse complement strand
CTGCGTATGAGTGTATGATGGAAGAAGAGTTCCATCAGTGTGTGAAATCTTTAGAAGTTAATTTACCAAGACTTCGTATTAAGGGGTAGGGAGACGTCCTTGATAGGGGAGAGTGCTGGAAAATAATGGAAAGACAGTATTTTTAATGATATAGGGCGTGCCGTCTGTTGCAGTAATTTTTTTGCGCGGAGTTTGCATGATGTTGACCACAAAAGATTTTTTATTTGCCAAGTAACTCACTAGGCGAAACAAATCGTCGGGAGTCGAAAGATTGTCTTGTGATGTTCCGTTTGGATCGACAAACTTAGTTGAGTCCATGCTAAGTGCATGCGCGGTGGTGTTCATCCAACGGACAAACCCTTGGTTACCATAGTAGGCAGCAAGAGAGTCTGCAATCACAACCCCGGGGTGCATGAGGAGAGGATAAAACAAATCATCAACTAAAAATTTCTTTGTTGAAGTTTGAGTCGGGTCAGGAGGGTTTGAAAGTTCGCCTTCCGCAATGGGGACAACTTTGGTGAGGCTTATTATTTCGTTTGCAACGAGCGCTGTCATAAGCTTGGTAGTTTCTCCGGTCGTTTGCTGTACGCGCGCGTCATGTTCGGCGTATACGTCGCGCGTGTCTATATCTGCTACAAGATATGTCGGGGCAGATATGTTGGGCCGTGCCCAAGAGCTGAGCACCAAAGAAGGCAAGGGAGGAGTTTGTTTTGCGTCATAGACAAACACTTTTGTTCCAATCTCGGCAAAAGCAAATATTTTTGCAGCTATGTCAGTTTGGAGTTTAATGCATCCTCCCGAAAACGATGCAGAAACAGGAGTGCCGTCGGGGTAGTAGGTCCATCCGTGGATAAAATAGTTGCCATAAAATTGCATGCTGTAGGGCATATAGACGCGACCAATGGAGGAAAAATGGCTTGGTTCTTTTGTTTGTATTGTATAAAAACCGGCTGGAGTTTCCCATGGAGTGCCGGGCCTACCCTTGGTGAGTATAGGGAACTCTCCAACCTCTTGCCTGTCTTGATAGAGGAATATCTTCATGTGCACGAGGTCGGCTGCTATAAGTTTGCCGCTTTGGGGCACGGCGTCTGCAATCGTTAGAGAATTAATAACCCGCACAGGAGTTGTGGTTGAGTATGTGTCTTGCGGCGGAAGAGCTGCTATAGGTTCTGGCACCGCAACAACAACAGCGCTTGCTGTGGTGGTCGGGTTTGGTGTTCGGGAGGTGTAATACGTCATGCCGTATTGTGCAGCAAGACCGAGGGTGACGCCTACAACCAAAACTTTAAGAGAAAAGAACAACCCTTTCCAGTCAAACGAATTCTTCATTTAGTATATTGTACTGTAGAAATTATTTTGAGTAGTGGGGATATGTTAGAGACAAATTCGCTTTTTTATAGACCTGCGAGACGAATGACTATAAATAGACTGATGGCACCAAAAATAGTTGTAGCCGTGGTCCAAAAAGTAGGGTGGAGGTGGTGACTCTCGGGTATCAAGTCACATGCTCCTATATATAGGAAGAATCCTGCAAACAGCGCAAGCAGAATTCCTAAATTAGCTTCCGGGAGAGTAAAAAAGAGGGTAGAGAGTACTCCAATAACGGGAGCAATAGCGTCAAGAGTGAGCCACTTGAGAGCTTGCTTGCGGAGGCCTCCGTGACGCACAATTACATTAACGGTGTTAATACCGTCGGAAAAATCGTGGGCTAACACTGCAAGAGCAACGACAATACCCACTGCCGAAGATACTTGGAAGGCCAGCCCAATGCCCACTCCGTCAAGAAAGCTATGTAGTGAAAGTGAGCCTGCTCGAATGATGCCACGTGAGGGTGCGGCTACGTCATGGGTCATATGATCGTGAGTAGGTTCTTTTTCTGAATGATGGTCGCACGCATGACTGTGGAGGACGAGAAGCCTATCCAAGAGAAGATATAATAAAAAACCTCCAGCGACACATGCTATAACATTTGCAACACCATACCTCGAAGCTCCGAGGTCGATAGCCTCAGGCATCAGATCAAAAAAAGCTACAGCAATAACGGCACCCGCACTAAATCCTAAGATAAGATGCAGGTTGTCTTTGAGGCGCAGTGCCACAAGCCCTCCCACTATCGTGGAGCAAAAAGCTGCAATGCTAATTAAAAATAGTGCCATACGTAAATCGCACTATACTATAAAATTATAATTAAGCAATACTTCTTCAAAAAAGTAAGGAGCCTCAAACTCGGTTATTTGCTATACTGATGAGTAGAAATCCTTGCAGTACGTAATTATTATTGTAACCCTTGTGACTATGCTTTTACATATTGTAAATATTTTCTCTATTATTGTTGCGGCGCTCGTTAGTATGGTTGTGGGAAGTTTGTGGTATTCGCCGCTCATGTTTGGCAAACAATGGATGCGATTGCGAGGCAAAACTCCTGTAGAAACACAACAAATGGAATTTCCCGCATCAAAGATGCTTATTGAATTTTCCTCTACTCTAGTAACTGCGTTTGTACTCTCTCTATTTACCTCCATAATCACCCCCGGACTCACTGCGTCGGTTGCAGTCCCAGCTGCACTTATTCTTGCTATGATATTTTGGGTTGGGTTTTATGTACCAACACTACTTGCACAAGTGTTGTGGGAAGAAAAGCCGTTTGGATTATTTTTGATTACCGCCAGCTTACGGCTCGTTAACTTAGTGCTGATGATTTTGGTGTTAGTGTTATGGCATTAAAGTCTACAGTACTTGGTGCGATATTTTTAGTATTCGGGGCACTTTTAGTTGTGGGCCTGGTGCGTGTGATGAGTCCAGTGTCAAAGCCAATCTCAAATACTGTTGTGCAAACCCACGGTGGACAAGCTATGCTACCTATACAAACAATTCATATTAAGGATTTTTCTGTGCAAGCTGAAATCGCAAAATCTAAAGAGCAAAAAAGCCAAGGCTTGTCCGGAAGAGAATCATTGCCCACGGGGAGTGGCATGCTTTTTGTGTTTGATACAGCGTCGAGCGATGGGTTTTGGATGAAGGATATGCGTTTTTCTTTAGATATTATCTGGGCTAATAGTGAGGGTGTTATTGAAACTATTTTTGAAACTATTTCCCCCGATACGTATCCAAACGTATTTAAACCAAAAGTACCGTCGCGCTACGTCTTAGAACTTCCTGCAGGGTATGTGGCAAAACACAAAATTGCTTTAGGCGACAAAATAGTGCTATAGTACATAGTAGCGTGCTAGTCAACTACTCTTGTTTTAATTTTTAAAACAGGGGAGGAAAGTCCGAACACCTGTCCCGAGTTTTATTGGGATAAAATAGCAGTGGGTAACCCCCATTATGTGTTGGGAGCAGACACAAGAGGTGCGAGCAGAGACGTCCGCGGCGAAAGCCAACGAGTTCCTTCGGGAACAGTCACTGCGGTAACGCAGTGGGTGAAACGGCTAAATCCTTGCTTGGGTGCAAGACCGTGTCCTTTGAGTAATCAAAGGAAGAGTCGCTCGATCCTAGTGGTAACACTAGGACCAGATAAATTGTTGACATCATTTCTTGTAATGAGAAATGAACAGAATTCGGCTTATAGGCGCGCGTGCTTCTATCAAAACACTCCACGAAAGTGGGGTGTTTTGATTATGTGGATTAGTCACTAATGGATTTTCAACTGTGTGCTATATACTTACATGCATGCGATATACACGTTTCATGTCCTGGGCTCAGAGCCTTTACATAGCTGGTTTGGTGCTTGGCTTATTAGTTATTATTCCTAGTCCTTGGTTTCCTCTGCAGCTTGGTAAGCTAGCCTTAGCCTCACTGTGTATGCTGGGTGCCGTTCTGTTTTTTGTTCTTGGAGGAGGGGTGCGCTCATTGTTGCGTGATAGAAGTCCGCTATTGGTAGTATTTATTGGCCTCCTTCCGGTGAGTTATCTCGTATCCTATTTATTTTCTATTGATCAGTCGGTTGGTATTCGGGGCTATGCCGTTGAAGGTGACACCTTACTGTTCGTACTCCTTGGGTTCTTGGTATGTATCTTAGGAGCTGGTTTATTCAGAACGCTACTTGCAGGTCGTAAACTTCTTATAGGAGTGGTAGGAAGTGCCGTTGTTGCGGGGATATTTCAGTTTTTAGCAATAACTTTTGGTACGTCACTCCTTCCTTCAATTTTTGCAGACCGCTCTGTTAATTTGGTTGGGAAGTGGAATGATCTTGGGTTGCTTATTGGCCTTATACCACTCTTAGTACTAGTTGCTTTAGAGACCGTAGAAATGAATACGAAGCGAAAAGTGAGCCTTATAGCTGCCGCTGTTGTTTCGGTAATTCTTCTTGCAATCATAAATTTCCCGCTTGTTTGGGTGTTGCTCTTGGTTGGGTCTGTGGCTGTAGCAGTATGGTCTTTTACCACTAAACATTTTGGTCAAACTAGAGACTATATAAAAATGGTTCCCTGGGTCCCTGTTGCCGGCATCCTGGTCAGTGTTGTGCTTATGTTGTGGGGTTCTGTCGTCAATACTGGTTTGACAGGAATATTCCCCGTGACTTCGCTTGAAGTGCGCCCTTCCGTGTCCTCCTCACTTGGAGTTATTAAAGAAGCGCACGGTAGTTCATTTGAGCGTTTTATGTTTGGCACGGGCCCCCAAACCTATGGGCAAGAGTGGCTTAGCCACAAACCCGCAAGCGTAAACCAATCTCTCTTTTGGAATTTAGACTTCAATGTGGGATATAGCTCGGTCATTACCGCGCTTGGGTCAGTTGGTTTGTTTGGAGTTTTGGCTTGGCTTATTCCATTTATCCTGACTCTCTTGGCGCTTGTGTACGCCCTTCGTTCCTCATACTTTAGTGCTCGTGAAAAAGTATATGCAACGTATCTTAGTGTGAGCTCTATGTACTTATGGGGCGGGGCACTCTTCTATGTTCCAAGCGAAATCCTTGTCTTGCTTGCCTTCGCACTAACGGGTGCTGCAGTAGGGTTTGTATTTAATCGAAATAGGAATCAAGAAGAGCCCGCAGAGCAACACGCACCTTCTCAAAGAATGTTGGGCGCTATGATAGCTGCTTCCGTTGTACTTATCGTGTTATTCGGTTGGTCTACCTTCGGTATTACACAGCGCTATATTGCTGAAGCTCATACAAACCAAGGAGTAATAGAGCTTCAACAAGGTCATCCAGATGTTGCCTTGCAGTTCGCACAAAAATCTCAATCGGTTGAAAAAACAGGAGATAACCTACGACTTTCTGTTGATGCGGGGTTGACTCGCTTACAGCAATTAGCGCAAACGGGTGCCACTCCATCGCCACAGCAAATAAAAGTTTTTGCTGCCCAGGCTCAACAAACAATACCGCAAGGTAAACTGGCTATACAGTTGAACCCAAAAGACTACCGCGCATACATTTCCTTAGGACGAGTATATGATTTCCTAAATACACTTGGTGTCAGTGGTGCGTACGAAAATGCAAAACAAATGTACGAATTAAGTGCAAAGTATAATCCAACCAGTCCTCAAATTCCTCTTTTGATCGCTCGACTTGAAGCAGCAAAAGGTAATTTAGCAGGCGTACAAACAGCATTGCAACAATCCCTTACCCTTAAACCTGACTACACCGACGCTATCCTCTTTGTGGTCCAACTAAATGTTGCCCAAAAAGATATACCAAATGCAATTCGTGCCGCCGCCGCCGCGGTGCAAAGCGCGCCTGGTGTGCCTTCGATCTGGTTTGAGCTTGGTCTCCTCTACTATTCGGCAGGGGACACGGCAAGCGCAATTCCACCTCTTGAAGAAGCTATTAAGCGTCAAGGTGACTATGCAAACGCTAAATATTTCCTTGGGCTCTCATACGCTGCTCAAAACCGCGCAGGCGATGCAATTGTGCAATTTACTGACCTTGCAAAATCTAACCCAGACAATCAAGAAGTAAAACTGATTTTGGCTAACCTTAGTGCGGGTAGAGCGCCCTTTACGAACGCACAACCTCCTGTCACGCCAAATCCACAAAATAGAGCTACTGCACCTATCTCGCAGTAAAATCAAAAGAACGCTAGTATAGGGAGATGGTGAAATTTTTCTCACTCCTCGGCAAAGAAGCAAAAGGTATGCACCAAGCTGCATACCTTTTAGCGTTATTTGCCCTGTGTTCCCAAATACTGGCTTTAACAAGAGACCACCTGCTTGCGCGGGAGTTTGGTGCGACCCATACCTTGGACCTCTACTATGCAGCTTTTCGAATTCCTGACTTTTTGTTTGCTACAATCGCATCTCTTCTGTCTCTGTATGCACTTCTGCCCGTACTATCAAAATTAGAGCAGGAAAAGACGGGTCAAATGGTTGCGTTTCTTCGGCAAATACTTTTGCTATTTTTCATTACCATGGGTGTCGTATCGGCTGTTGTATATTTGTTTGTGCCCGCACTACTTCACTTAATGACGCCCGGGTTAGTGAGCCCCGAGTTAATTTTACTGACACGCATATTGCTTTTGCAACCAATATTTTTAGGGGCGTCAAATATTGTAGCTTCGATGACACAATTGCGAAGTCGCTTTTTTCTTTACTCCATTTCTCCACTCCTCTATAACCTTGGAATTATTGTAGGGATATTGTGGTTGTATCCGATAATGGGGCTCGCGGGGCTTGCGTGGGGAGTGGTAATTGGAGCAGTGTTACACGGACTTATGCAAGTACCCTTTTTTGTAACAGAAAAAGCCGCGCCGTCGTTGCCACTGCGCCTTTTACTCAAAGAGGTATATGCAGTGTTGGTTCTTTCAATACCACGAACCCTTGCGCTATCTGCCGGACAAATTTCAATCCTCGCATTAATAGGTTTAGCCTCAGTTCTGTCTTCCGGGTCAATTTCGATATTTATGCTGGCATACAATCTCCAAGCGGTGCCCCTGACAATTATTGGAGTATCGTATTCAGTTGCTGCTTTTCCCACCTTGGCAAGGCTACATGCTGCAGGTAAAAAAGACGAATTTATGCGCTATATTAGCACGGCACTTCGTCATATTTTCTTTTGGTCGATTCCTGCCACTATTTTTATTATTGTCTTGCGGGCACAACTGGTGCGCGTCATATTAGGTGCAGGTGCATTTGACTGGGGGGCTACACGGCTTACTGCCGCTGCTCTCGCACTTTTTGTTCTATCCCTTGCCGCGCAGTCTGCATCTTTACTTATTGCTCGTAGTTATTATGCAGCGGGTAATACTCATAAGCCACTGTATTTTGGAATTTTGGATGTTTTTGTGTCTATTACTTCGGCTTTGGCACTCTCGGCTTTATTTCACTGGAGCTCTTTTGCACGCGCATTTGTTGAGTCCCTTCTTCGGGTTGCTGATGTTCCCGGCAGCACCGTGCTCATGCTCGCGCTTGGATACGCGCTGGGGTCTATTACTAAATTTTGGATATCCTTTATTTCTTTTAGAAAAGATTTTGCTCTAACACAAGAAAGATTCGGACACTTGGTATTTCAAAGTTTTTCTGCTGCAATGATTGGTGCTTCGACGACCTATCTGATATTGAGGTTGACCGGTAGTGCGGGAGAAGTAAATACTACGTTTGGGCTCATACTCCAAGGTGTTGGGTCAGGTCTTGTGGGGTTAGCGGTCTCTGGTCTTACTCTCCGGCTTCTAAAAAACACAGAACTTGCAGAGGCAATTACGATACTTCATCAAAAAATGCGTAAACCAACTGTAACCCCGTTGGAGGCAACCGAGGTGTCTTAATTGCTGTAAAATGCTAGACTGCCGATGTGTCTCAGATTCGGAATTTTAGTATCATAGCGCACATCGACCACGGTAAGTCCACATTGGCTGACCGTTTTTTAGAGCTGACTGGCACTATTGAAAAACGCAAAATGCGTGACCAAGTGCTGGATTCGATGGAGTTAGAACGCGAGCGAGGTATCACTATTAAAATGCAGCCCGTTCGTATGCACTATGATCATAAAGGAGAGGAGTATCTCTTGCATCTTATAGATACGCCAGGTCATATCGACTTTTCCTACGAAGTGTCGCGTGCGCTTACGGCTGTCGAGGGCGCAATTCTTCTTGTAGACGCAACCCAGGGCGTCCAAGCGCAAACACTCACTACACTAAGGAGTGCTCGCGATCTAGGACTCGTCATTGTGCCCGCTGTTTCTAAAGTGGACTCACCTCTGGCAGATGTTGATGATGTGGTACTTCAAGTAGCAACTCTTTTGGATATTTCTCCTGATGAGGTGTTGCTGTGCTCCGGCAAAACAGGGGTAGGTGTGGAAGAACTTCTTCATGCAGTAATTGAGCGCGTTCCACCACCCCGCGATCTTGTTGTTGAAGGGCTTTCCTCTGCAAAAGCTATGTCTCCTCGGGCGCTTATTTTTGACTTTCAGTACTCAGACCATCAAGGAGTTATCGTATATGTGCGCATGTTTGAAGGTGCTGCAAAAAAAGGAGACACACTCGAGTTTGCCGCAACGGGTCGCAAATTTAATGCTCTTGAGGTTGGCTCCTTTGCCCCAACACCGACCCCGCTTCCAGAAGGACTCTCGGCCGGGTCTATTGGCTACATTGTAACCGGTATAAAAGAGCCTGGGTTAGCACGGGTTGGAGATACAGTGCGAGCTAATTTAGCGAATACGCCCCCCTTAGCAGGCTATGAGGAGCCGAAACCGGTGGTGTGGGCGAGTGTCTACCCCGAAAGCCAAGATCAGTTTGTGGAATTGCGCCAAGCACTTGCGCGCTTGCGACTTTCAGACTCGTCATTATCATTTGAAGAAGAGTCGTCTGGTAGTTTGGGACGAGGATACCGCTGTGGTTTTTTAGGTATGCTCCATTTGGAAATTATTACAGAGCGTTTACACAGGGAGTTTGACTTAGGACTAGTCGTCACTACACCTACCATCACCTATGACGTAGAGCTGCAAGGCGGAAAAAGAAAAACGGTGTATTCTCCTGCGCAATTTCCCGATTTTGGCCAAATTCAAAAGGTATGGGAGCCATATGTTGCAGCAGAAATCGTTCTACCCTCAACGTATGTAGGCACACTTATGCCACTTTTGTATGACCATGAGGCGACTGTGAACACGACTGATAATTTTTCTGAAGGAAGGGTTATTGTCAAAGTTACTATGCCTCTTCGAGAGCTCATGCGTAATTTTTTCGATAAACTTAAAAGTGTTTCTCAGGGATATGGCTCAATTTCCTATAAACTGCAAGAAATGCGAGTCGCAGACGTGGCCAGGCTCGACCTCCTCGTAGCAGATGAGCCGGTAGCTGCTTTTACACGAATTGTGGCAAAACATCGTGTCCAAGAAGAGGCAGAGGCTGCAGTAGAGAAACTTTACAAAATTTTACCTCGGCAAATGTTCACGACCAAGATCCAAGCCCAAGCCTTGGGTCGCATCATGTCGTCTAAAACGCTCTCAGCGCTTAGTAAGGATGTTACACAGCATATGTACGGCGGGGACATTACTCGTAAGATGAAACTGCGCGAAAAGCAAAAGAAGGGTAAAAAGAAAATGCTCGGCCGCGGCCGAGTGAATATCCCTGAGGATGTCTTTCTTAAGATGGTGAAATCAGACTAAGAGTGAGAAATATCCTGCAACAAGGCTCGCTATCATGGTTATGGTAAGTAATGCTGTGAAAACGCGCATTATGTGCTTTCTATTTTTGCCAAACATATATACGGGTATACTATCATAATGCGTGAATTCAAGAAACGTCGAACCAAACAAGAAGAACTTTTCTATTTTGTGCTTAAAGTGGCAGGTACCCTACTCTTACTACTTGTGACCTTTTTTCTTATGCGTGCAGCATGGGGAATGTACACAAAAATGTCTAATGCATCCCATGCTGAAGAAGAAGCAAAGAAACAACTTGTGCTTGCTCAGGCTGAGCATAAAGGAGTAAGTGCGACTCTAACCACTATAACCTCTACTCGAGGTGTAGAGCAGCAAATCCGCGAGCGCTATGGGGTTGTGAAGCCGGGTGAAGGGGAGATAGATGTGATACGTGATACAAAAACGCCCACAACTACTCCCGTAGTGCAAGACAGTTGGTGGCAGCATGTATTTCGTGCACTTTTTGTGTGGCAGTAGAGAAGGGGATAACCGGTGGTAATAGGCTGTAGTATTGCTACAGTATAGATATTAGTCAGTAGTGTATTTATATGGATCAACCAACACCTACCCCCGGAACGTATCAAGCTGTAGGTGCGCCACCTTCAGTGCCTGCAGTAGAAGCTAAAAATCCGGGATTCACACAAGGTATTGTGGGTATAGTGTGCGCTGTAATTTCCTTACTTTTGTTGCCACCAGTGTTCGGCACGGCAGGAATCATACTCGGTATTTTGTCCCTGCGTCATGGCGAGAAAAAATTAGGGATGATAGTTATTGTTTTGTCGGCCGTATGCATGATAGCCGGTTTTGCATTTGGAGTGTACGTTCATCTCCACCCGGAATTGTTTCAAATGAGTCACACAAGCGCGGCAGGAGCGGTTATAGAAGCGTTTTCTAACTAAGTATGCCCTATGTAGTTTTTCTTTGTACGGTAATTATACCTATTGGTCTTTGGTTGTGGTTTATCAGAAGAGAAGATGCTTCCGAACCCGAGCCTGGGAGGCTGTTGCGGCAGTGTTTTTACCTCGGTATTTTGTCGGGCTTGGCGGCTGCTATTGTTGAGGGGGTATTTTTTAGCGTCATGGGTTTCCCTCGGGGTATTGTAGAGTTGGCAAATACGCCGCCTGTTTTACTCACCTATGTGGCGGTTCTTTTCGTGGGACCTATTGAAGAGTTAGCAAAATATATATTACTTCGTGCCCGCGTATATGTAAGTCATGATTTTAACCAAGTATTTGACGGGATTGTGTATGGTATAACCGTTGCTTTAGGATTTTCATTTGTAGAGAATCTTTTTTATTTTGTAGAATTTTACACCACACGAACTCCTATGGCGTTTATTCTCCTGACAAGCATACGGGGTTTGCTTAGTACTTTTGCACACATAACCTTTACAGGGATCATGGGCTACTTTATAGGCAAGGCAAAGTTTTCGGCCAAAAATCGATTTCGTACCCTTGTTTTGGGTGTAAGTATTGCTTCGTTTTTGCATAGTGGATATGATTTACTGCTTACGAGTACTATTCCCTATGCTATAGTCTGGGCTGCTCTTCTTAACGTCCTCTGCTTTTCGTACTTCAAAAGGCTCTGGAATCGCCCCTATGTGCGGATGGTATGGAAATATGTCCCGGCTAGGGTAGAGCCAAAAGCGCAGTCGTAGGTCAGGTAGCACTGTACAAAGTAAAGTATGTTATACTACGAGTCACTACCAAATTAAGAATAATTGTATGGATAAGCATGTAACTATTTACTCAACACCAACCTGTCACTTTTGTCATATGGCAAAAGAGTTTTTTACCGAGCATAATGTGCCTTTTACTAACTATGATGTGTCAGTCGATGCCGAAAAGCGAAACGAAATGATCCAAATGACGGGCCAACTTGGAGTGCCTGTTATTGTTATCGAAGGTACCGCTATGGTCGGGTTTGATAAGGAAAAATTAGCTACCAAGCTCGGAATTGCAGAGTAAACGCAATATTGGAGGTGTTAACTGGATGATTGGATATGCTCGGGACAGGCCTGTTAAAAACCTATTGAAAGGTTTGGTCGCTTTGATATTTTATGCCAGCATAACCAGTGTCAATCTCATGTTCACACTCATGCAGGTATATTCTCCTGAAGTGAGTAACCTGCAGGAGCAGCAACGCGCAAGCTTGTTTGTTCCACTGCAAGCAAAACTCGATATTGCTGTGCAAATCAGAGAAGCCGCAATCAAAATGCATCAAGGAGTTTTGCAGCAATATCGAAAGTGTGTATCATGCTGCAGTACAAGCTAATCAGGAACGTGTCAATCTCGAACTGGCTACGGCGAGGAGAGCCCATGATACATTGAGCAATCACTAAATGCAAAGGTTGAAAGTCTCCAAACGCAGCTACAAGATGCAAATCGACGACGTTCTGCTGAGGTTGCCGGACAAGTACTAAAAAGCGGTCAAACACGATCAACGACTAGAAGGCCGGGGAAGGACAAGCGTCTGCTGCCGTACAAGGGGAAATTACAAATCTTGAGAGACTTCTTGCAGATGCCAATAAAGATAGGGATGAAAAAATCCCCGTTTCACTGAAGGGTATTGAAGACCTTCGCCAGAAGCTGCTTGCCGACCAAAAAACAAGCGACGCAGCTCTTGCTACAACTTTTTCTCAACAGGAAAAGGGAGTGGCTCAGGCGATAGAAGAGGTCCGTCGAGTGTACGGTGTTGCTGAAGAGATATACAAACGAGAGGTGACAGATTTACGCAAAGTTACACAAGACGGTATAAAAACCCGTTTTAATGCGCTGCGTGCAGTCTTGCAGGACGACCCATGGTCAATGGCTCCCTTCGTGCTTCTGATCTTCTTTTTGGAGACGCTTTCGTTCTGGTTTACTTTCATGCCTATGAAGGAATACCGGCAGCGTATCGAACTTGAAGATGCAGAGGTTGATATAGAACTGGAGAATCAGCGTAAACGAATGGGTATGCCCCACACTCCTGGAACGGAGGTCGTTCGTCGGTAAATTGCATAACAAAAGTGCTACTAATTGGCGCTGGATAATAATCCAGCGCTTTTTTCTTTGGGCTGGCACTAAATGATTTTTTGTTTCATACTAGCTCTACCCTAGAGCATGGGGTAACAACACTGCCCTCGTAGTTCAATGGATAGAACAGCCCCGTCCTAAGGGGTTGATGTGGGTTCGATTCCTGCCGAGGGCACCGAAAGCAAGAAATGCACACTGCTGTGCATTTCTCGTCTGTGGTGCCAGGCGGAACGATATTTTTCGTCTCGAAAAATCGTGAGCCGGGGTCGCGAAAATTTCTGAACGAAGGTGAAGAAATTATTTGTGACCGCAAGATCTGCCTAAAAAACAGTTTACTCAACCTCCTTTCTGAGGTATATTCATTTTGTGGACGTGGAAGAAAACATCGACGAATTACGGGAATTGGTCGAGAAAAATATAGCAATTTCCGAAGAGACAAATCGTATTGTTCGAGGTATGCGGCGTAGTGCCAGGTTGGGGAGATTGTTTCAGGTTGTGTGGTGGCTACTCATTGCTATTGTAAGTGCGGTTAGCTATTACTACTATGTAGAGCCGTATGTGGCGAAAATAGAGCAATTATATGGAATGACACAGCAACAAGGTCAAACCATGAGTAATGAAGTGACAAATATTCTCAAATATTTTACTCCGCACGCAACATCAACCCGCCCATAGCCACATAGAGAATATTTGCCGAGATAGCTCAGTTGGTAGAGCATTTCCCTGAAGAGGAAGGGGTCGCCGGTTCGAATCCGGCTCTCGGCACCAAAAACTAGTTAGATTTAATTTTGAGTTTTGTTTGGCGGCCCTTGTCGAGCTTTGGTAAGCGAAGTGTAAGAAGGCCGTGTTTTTCGCTCGCGTCGGCGCCTTCTATATCTATCTCTTGGGGGAGTGTAACAATACGTGAAAAAGTACCCCAGTAGAGCTCTTGAAAGAAAAAGTCTCCCGCATTTCCCTCAATATGCTTTTCGCGTTTTCCACGCAAGGTCACTTTGTCTCTCGTAATAGAGACGTCGAGATCTTCTGGTTTAACTCCTGCTATCATCGCTTTAATGATGATGTGCGTTGGTGTTTGGTACACATCGACTGCAAGCTCTCCTTCTTCTTCAACTTCAGGAGCTGCTTCCACAGGTAAGGTGCGGCTTCGAGGTGGAGGGACGGTAATAGGGATATTTTTAGTTTGAGGCACGTACCCGGCTCCACCGCTCTCAAGGTCGTCAAAAGAAAAATCGGTGTCACTTCCTGTGCCTCCGGTTAACCATTCAAATAGTGATTTTTTATCTCGTGCCATGTTAACAGTAGTCGTTAGGTTTTTTTAATCGTTCAGTCAAAAGTAACGCGACAATAATACCTAACCACACACATACGAAGATCCAAAAAGTTTCCTGCGTGCGTTGTACGTCACTGCCCATTGTAGTAAGAATAAAGTAGTTATACGTCGTGTGCAATAGTGCGGCGAGGATAAGGCCACAAAAGGCATATAATTTACGGGTGTCGGCCGGTTTATAAAAGGAAACTGCAAGGGCTATACCCACCGTAACTGACGAAAGGGTGTGTACTAATGAAGCTCCCATAAACCGAGACTCTCCAAGCACTAAAGTTCCAACAAGATCGCCTGATGAAATAGGGGACCAGAGGAATAAAATATTTTCTAAAGCCGAAAAACCAAGCGCGGCTGTCACGAGATAAATGACTGCGTCGAGAGGTTCGTCATATACTGAAAAACGAAGGGCAACAAAGTATGCTGCGCCAAATTTCATAGACTCTTCAATAATCGCCCAGATAGCTAAGAGGCTGAGGTTCATTGTCCCAAACGAAGCCTGTGCTATCCACTGCAAATAAAGGGTTGGCGCAACTGCAAGCATACCTGCCATAAAAGAATAAAAAATGAATCTCTTCGGTTCTGGCTGGCAACGGTCTTCAAGGAGCCAAAAAAAGAGCCATAGGAGTGCAGGGCATACTCCTCCTAAAAAAGCGAGGAGGAGGTGAAGAGGAGAGGGTCCACCACATACAAGACTCGAAGACAGAAGGTCCGTATGACAAGGCCACATGTTAGAAGTATACTACCTAATTGACCGGCCAAGGTTCAATCATCAACAGTTTTTTATCTGGGTAGAGAGAATTCCAAATTTCTTCTGTCACAAAGGGCATAAAAGGGTGTAAGAGTTTAAGAGAGTCAGTTAAAATTGCCATAAGAAGCGTTTTTCGCGATGCAGTTTCCTCCGGGGTGCCTGATTTAAATACCCCCTTACTCTCTTCCAAAAGCGAACTAGCAAAGATGTCCCATATATAGTGATATATTTTTTCGGCAGCTAAATATATACGATATTGTTCAAGATCGTCAGTAATGTCCTGTGCAAGAGTTGTAAACATAGACATATGTACTGCGTCAGCTTCAGTGTATGAAGTTACCGTGTCACTCGGTGAAGTATTTTCCAAAATAAACCGGGTGATGTTCCATAATTTATTTGAAAATAACTTATAGCCTTTGATTTTGTTTTCATCAAATTTGACATCACTTCCAATGGCGGAACCGACCACCAGACCCATACGAAGCGCGTCTGCTCCATATTTATTAATCATATCGAGCGGATCTACGCCATTATTGAGGGATTTACTAAACTTTCGGCCATCCCGAGCTCGCACTAAACCATGGATGATGACTTTTTTAAAAGGAACTTGCCCTAAATGGAAACCGCTCATGAGTATCATGCGTGAGACCCATAGCTGTAAAATTTCGTATGCAGGAGACATAAAAGACGTAGGGTGGTATGTCTGAAGATCAACCGTTTTCTCCGGCCATCCGAGTGTAGAAAAAGGCCACAGTGCGGAAGAAAACCACGTGTCCAAAACGTCAGGGTCTTGCTCCCAACCCTCTCCTTCTGGAGGGGTTATATCGCAGTACGTCTCAACCCCTCGACTAGCGCTCTGGGTACCATCCAATTTGCCGTCTGCGTCAATCGAACGGTACCAAACGGGGATACGGTGCCCAAACCATATTTGACGAGAGATACACCAGTCATACAAATTATCTATCCAATGGAAATATGTTTTTTTGAACCCTTCTTGCGGCATGTCAACCGCCCCACTTTCAACTGCCCTGCGCATGAGTTGCTTGAGAGTAATAGTTTGTCCACTTTCAATACCCGGTATCTCGCTGTGGGGAATTACAAATGGTTTTTCTACCGCGACAAACCATTGTTTCATGATCTGTGGCTCTATGGTTGCGCCCGTACGCTCGGCTGTTGCAATATTATGTACATACTTCTCTTCAACACGAACGAGCAAGCCTTTTTCTGCCATCTTTTCCACAATTTTAGCTCGCGCGTCACTTATTTTCATACCAGCAAATTCGCCAGCTATGGGGAGCAGTTTGCCGTACTTGTCTATAATTTGTTCTTTATGGAGGTCGTGGCGGCGCGCAATTTCCCAGTCTATTGTGCTATGCCATGGGGTAATGGTCATCACACCAGTTGCAAACTCTGGGTCTACCGCAGCATCTTTAATAACGGTTGCGGTAATAGGGCCATTTATCCACTCAACTTCTATTTGGTCGCCATGTGTAAAAAGTGCATAGCGAGTATCGTCCGGATGCATAACTACATACTTGTCGCCGAATTTAGTTTCGGGCCGTGCTGTACCTATGGTAAAAGGCCCATATTTGAAATAATAAAATTTTGAAGTCTCTTCTATGTATTCAATTTCATCATCAGAGATGGTTGTTTGACCTTTTGGGTCCCAATTCACAATCCGCTCGCCTTGGTAGATGAGCCCCATGTCATACATGCGCTTAAATGCGGTAAACACAGCCAGGTTTCGCGTATCATCGAGCGTGTATGCGTAGCGTGACCAGTCGAGGCTTGCACCCATTTTGCGTACCTGTCCTAAAATAGTATTTTCACTGTTTTTAGCAAATTCATGTACACGTCGTACCATTTCTTCGCGACCCAAGTCATGGCGTGTTTTACCCTCTTCTTTTTGTAAGTTTTTCTCCACCCGCGACTGTGTTGCTATTGCTGCGGAGTCTGTCCCGGGTATCCAAAGAGCTTTTTTGCCGCGCATCCGCTGAAATCGAACTACAATGTCTTGGAGTGAATCTTCGTAGGCATGACCAACATGGAGTGTGCCCGTTACGTTTGGAGGTGGAAGTACTATTGAAAAGGGAACTCTCCCGGTAGTGTCCCCTGTGTCAGAGCGCGGGGGTAAATTGTCGGGGTTAAAATACCCGCTTTCTTCCCACTTCTGGTAAATTCGATCCTCAACCTCGCTTGGGTTATACGACTTTAAAAACTTCTCATCCATATCTTCTAATTTACTTCACTTTTGGCTGTTTAGCGAGAGATTGCCTACTGCTTTAATATCTTCTCCAGAATTGGTGGGGAGGCCGTTTTTGAGTATATGTACAAGCGCGGCCTCTCCAATCATGATAGCGTTGTCTCCTGTTATTGCGAGCTCGGGTAAGCGAAACTCCACATCATCAAAATCTTCGAGCACGAGTGTTTGGAGGCGTTCCCGAATATATCGGTTTGCAGCGACACCCCCTCCTATGACAAAGGTTTTAGCTCCAGTTTCAAGAAGCGCTTTGTGAGTCTTTGTTACAAAAACGTCACCTACCGCATCTTCGAACTCGCGCGCAAAAGCGGCTTTTTCATCTTCGGATAGCTGTCTTTCTCCTTTTGCGGTGAGGTCACGCACTGCATACAAAGCAGCTGTTTTGAGTCCGGAAAACGACATGTCACAGTTTTTGGTACTAAGCATGGGGCGGGGAAGATTTATAGAGGTGTCTTCAAGAGCGACGGAAGTAGTATTTTTCCGCTGCAGGTCTTCAAGGGGACGCTGCAAAATACTACTTCCTCTGCTCTTGGACCGAGCCGCATCCGCTAATTTCGAAATTTCAGGACCACCCGGGTAGGGGAGGTCAAGCATGCGGGCTACTTTGTCGAACGCTTCGCCCACAGCGTCGTCGAGTGTTTGGCCCACCATTTCATATACAAACCAATCGCGCACCAACACAAATTCTGTGTGTCCACCCGAAATGAGCAGTGCTAAAACAGGAAACTGTATGTCTTTGAGAGTATATTTTTGTGTAAGGGACGAAATGATATGCCCTTCCATATGGTTGATTCCCATCAGCGGTACGAGAGTTTCTCTTGCTAATTGTTGTGCAAAAGTGATGCCCGTCCATAAAGCGGGTTCGAGCCCCGGGCCATAGGTTACAGCAATGGCATCCAAACGTAGGTTCGAAAGTTGGATGAGTAACTCTTCGCTCGAACCATCAGATGATTTTATTTGGTCGTCGTTGCGAGGCTTGGCGTCGCAATCCAGGCTATTTCTGGTAACTTTTGGATTGCTTCGGCTGCCTCGCAACGACGGTACTGATGAATTGGAGGTCGTTTGATTATGAGATGCTTTTTGTACTGCCTGTTCAAGAATAATAGGCAGATTTTTTTCATGTTCGCGTTTTGCTAGCATTGGAAACACTCCACCATAGGGCGAGTGGAGAGACGCTTGAGAAAGTAAGGCGTTTCCAAGCACCTCAAAAACAAAAGAGTCTCCTTCCAGCTTCCCCTCTAAAATAGCCACACCCGTCTCGTCGCAGCTTGTTTCAATTGCCAGGACTCTCATGACTGAATGACGCTAAAAGGGAGCTTTTCACTAAAGGGGACTCGAAAACTAGCGGCGTTGTGGTGGCCGTTGCCGCCACGACGACGTGCGATTTCACTCACATCAATTGAACCGTCTCCTCGAAGTGAGCAATGCCATTTATTGTCGCCAGCATACCATACTATCGAAAAAGCTGGGTGTTTTTTCGCAAGTCGGTGCCCCAATTCAGAACGAAAAAGACGAGGAGCGTTTGCGGCCAAGATTGTAAATTCGTCAAATTGCACTAATTGCGAATATTCTTCTAAATGAGTGACAGTGAAATCATAATACTCAGCATAGGCAATACCTTTTTCTATGATCTCTGCAAAACCTTCGTCAGTTTGTGCTTTTTCAACTAGTGCATCAAAAGAAGTAAATTCAAATGGGGTAGTGCTTAAATAGCCCGAGACCGCTTTGCCGTTTGGAAGGGAATGGCGCCACAGGTCATTGTCTTCAATGTATGTCAAAAGGCGAGGCAAAGGCGTGTGGTGAAAATATTCCCAAGCGATACCGGAACCCGAGTGGTCGTTATCAAACACATGTTCTTGCACTGCTTCAACTGCTTCGCGCGCTCCCATGTGGTGGTCGAGTATGACAAGCCTTTTTGCTGCTTTTTCAATTTCGAGCAGTACATCTTTGGGGTAGCTAAAGTCTATAAAATACACCTCTCTTCCTTCCAAATGAGTGGGGGGAGTTCCTCCATGCACTGCGCCCACATACTCGGCTTGGTCGCCAAACTTTTTCCAGGCAGCGTATGCCCCCCCCAAACCATCCGGGCAATTACCGTGGTATACAATAACAATATCTTTCATGTGCGCGGTGAGGGATTCGAACCCCCGGCCTTCCCCACGTCAAGGGGACGCTCTACCAACTGAGCTAACCGCGCAAAAACCCTCGTATATCTCAACACACTACACCTAGAGACGCCTAAATTCAATATAGGAGTAGAGCGTCGTTATAAAAATGGTTGCAATAAGTGGCAGGATAATATAGGCAGCAAGGTAGTCGGGGTAGACCACTCCTGCAAAAACACACACTGCACAAAAATAAAATAATTTTGCACTTAAAAAGTTAGTTCGCTTCCATACCTTATCGCTTGAAAGAGTCCATGGGGTGCGCATGCCGACAAAGTAATTTCGTTTAGAATTTTCAAGAAGTACTGCGACGGCGGCCAAAACTAACGCAAGACCAGGTGCAAGTGCTTGGGCCATATTTATTTCCCATCCCAGATTGAACCCAAATATAAGTATGAAGCAGTAAAAAAAGAAAAAAGCCAGTACCATCATAAATCCATTAAAAGCATTTCGGAAAGCGTTAAAATTTTTTTGCATAGGTTCGATTACGGGCACTGTAATCCATGCAATATAAATACCCAGTAAAAGAAAAGGTAAAAGAACGATACCCCATACTTTTGAAGCGTATCCGTCTATAAGTCCGTTGTAGTTCCAATGGACAGCCATGTCCGGAGGTAGGGAAGGGTAGAGCGCAACACCTAGTAGGAGCGAAAGAGACAGTAAACAAACCATACCAATTCCTGTACTTTTTGTATCCATGTGCTGTAAGCATAGCATGGCTTTTCTTGCGCAAACTCAAGTAAATGGAGTATGTGTTTATAAATATAAAATCCTCCTTCACGCAATAGTGAAAGAGGATTTCAGTATGATAGATTTTGCAATTATTCAGATGGTTGCAAGATACCAAAGATATTGCCTTCGATGTCTTTGCAATACGCAAGTAAGCCGACACCGGGCACATCCATTTTCTCAAGAGCGATGGTGCCGCCGGCTGTTTTTACTTTCTCAACCATTGCGTCAACGTCTTCAACGCTTATGGTGCAAACAAACGCATTGACCGGCTGACCTTCCGTAGGTATGTCACCACGACGAGGAGTCAAACCACCGTTAATTCCTGGCCACTTGGCCCCAGGAGTGTCTTCTCCTGTCACGATAATGCGGTAGTTGCCCATTTGCTCGCCCATGTCGGTAATGTTCCATGCAAAGACCTCGTTATAAAACTTCTGCATTCCGTTCAAATCCTTCGCATGGATCTCAAAATGTACCACTCGATTCATACTATGTATTTTTTAAACTATTAGTGAGGTCAGTATATACAAATTTCCTAAAAGTGATAGAGCTACGGCACTACTGTAATTCGGCGAGAAGGTCGTCAATATCAAGCGGCTCAGTCACCATCTCGACCTGTCCGTCATTTTTTACTTTCCAGTGCGAGCGCGGCCTGTCTGCATAGAGCTCTACGCCAATTTCGTCTGGATCATTTAAGTATATGGCTTCTGACACACCGTGGTCGGCAACCCCTGTCAAAGGATATTTTGCATCAATGAGCTTTTGCAAAACAACTGCAAGCTCTTTGCGAGACGGATACAAAATTGCATGATGAAAAAGTCCCGAATGTCCTTTTGGAGGAGGAGTGACTCCTTTGCCTGCCCAAGTATTGAGACCGAGATGATGGTGATAGCCGCCAGCCGAAAGGAAGACAGCCGAGTCTCCATAGCGAGCCGTAACCTCAAAACCTAGGAGGTCGCGGTAAAAGCCAAGCGAGCGGTCTAAATCCGCTACTGTTAAATGTATGTGCCCTATGGTTACTTCGGGGTGGATGCTCATGGATGCAATTTTAAATGATAAATCAGCGGAGAGGAGGATTAAGTTCTATGTTCTAACATAGGGGTCAGGACCCATTCTTTGGCCTACCCACACTACGAGTTGTATATTCCAGGTTAAGACTTTTAATAATCCCTTGTCTCCACGCATCCCCACCTAATGGCGAACCTTTAATAACGCTTGTGCGTAGGTCGTCCAAAAGGTGTTTGTGTAAGGGCCTATTAATATCAGCAAGATACCCTCGAGGCTGCACTACTATCCAAGGGTATAAAAGTTTCTTATGTTCAATTGTTCCTGCAAAACGTCTATGCAAACTTCCCCATTGCCAGTCTTCTGATTTAGCTACAAGCTTTGCTCGCCAAGGGTTTTGTTCAATGTATTTCATAAGAGCTAAATAGTACGCATCATTATGTACCAAAAAAGACTTGTATCTTCCTTGGTACAAATGTCCGTGCCCAATTGTGTGATGCGCCACATGCCAGCGTTGTGTATGGGTTTTGGTAAGCCAACCCATAAATTTTTGCAAGTCTTTGTCTTGTTTAGGATATAGTGCGAGATGAAAATGGTTCGGCATAATGCAGTAGGAAAGTATGCGCATATTTTCACGCTTTTGAGCTTCTTCTAAGACCTCTTCAAAGAGTTTAAAATCTGATTTATTTTTGAAAATAGGTACCCGACCACTGGCTCGGTTAATGACGTGATATACCTGTCCGCCCAGATCAATACGTGGTTGACGTGCCATTGAGTAACTATAACATAAGTATGGGTCCTGACCCCAATATCCTCTGACCCCAATATCCTTGATCTTCCCAACCGCTCTGGCCCCTAAGTCAAAGCGGCTTTTTTAATCTCACAAAATCTACTATTTTAAATATCTCTTTTTTGTTATGTATAACAATACGAACTTCCTTAGATAAGAAATAATTAGTTTACTTTCTTCTATATACCAACCAAGATATTAAAATTATTACAACTGATATAACAGGGTATATTTGCAAACTAACTAACCCAATAAAAATTTTATTACTTTGTTGTGAGGTCATTGCTAAAGGACCTGTCGGATTGTTGCTGGGAGAAGTAAAAATTATAATTGCAGCTGCGCTAAACCATACTATGCTAAATAAAACCCACCACTTAAATATTTTTAAATAATATTTCATGCTTACCAACTATAATTAATGGCTCCTTTGTTTGTAGTAAGTTTAATTGTAGCAAATCCTGAGACTAATGTAGTTTGTACCTGTTGATTCTTTTTTAAGACAATAATTGTGGTTCTATTTTTATTTTTATCA
>JAYVXU010000013.1:0-2284 GCA_043784925.1 Candidatus Adlerbacteria bacterium | reverse complement strand
CAATGCAGAACCGCTCCTCACTCGTGAGGTGTTTTTTCTTGTTTGCCGCCATATAAACCATAGTACCTACCCTTCGTATTTAAAGGTAAGGAGACGTGGATGGCCAAAGTACCCATACTCAACAGGAGTTCCTTGTGACACACCAAGACTTAATTGGCGCTGCAATGGCTGTCGATCTTACTTTGCCAGTGAATTACCTCGTTTCTCGCGAAGGAATGGATCGGGTCGAAGCTGAGCGTACAGCCGTCGAATATCGCCGCTACTTGGCTATCAACGCCATGTTCCCGGGCCAGAAGTTCCCCATATCAACGCCGGTGGATCGAATTTGGCACACACACCTCCTCTTTACCGTTCCTTACCACGATATGTCGACACAGCTTTTCGGTGGATACTTCCACCACCTCCCAACGACGAGTGAAAATGAACGCAAGGCGCTCGAACCTCAGTACTTCGAAGGCACACTCGCTCGATACGAAGAACTGTTCGGAACTCCTTCTGAGGAGTACTGGCCAAAGGAGAGTGGCGCAATCTGCTGGTCGTGCAGTGGGGCGCCACGACCACCCACCAACTGATAGAGTGGGTTTGTGTATTGGCCAGTTCCTTCGGGAGCTGGCTACTTTATTTTTAGTATAATGTAACTATATGCAAGTATTTGTTTTAAAAAAAGTTAAGCCCGAAAAACTACAGCAATGGAAAGACTGGTGCACGCACCTAATGACCACTCGAAAAGAAGAGGCTGTAGCTTCGTTTAAAGTCGAACAAGTGCTTCGAGAAAGCTGCACACTCTTTTTAGTTGGGAATGAATATTTTGCGTTAGGGTATATGGAATCTAAAGATGGCGACGAAATACTTCCAGGCGACCCAACTGCGCTCATTAATATTGAACACAAGAAACAAAGAGAGGAATGTTTAGAGGGAAAATATCCTCGAGAGTTACTCTACGATCTTAGAATTGAGTAATTCTTTATCTCCGCACATTTAATGCGACCAAATTCTGCGACGGCAGAATTTGAGTTGTGGGTCATGCAACCCGGTTAAAAAGAATCGAAAGCCGGACCGCGACGGCGGGAGGCAGGGTCGTGCGCGTTTTCAGCAGAAAACGACGCCTGACCGATTTCCATAGGGTCACAATGTAGCATAGCGAAATGCAATGTTTCTAAAACATACTAAGTACTAGGTTATATTCGACTAATAGGTAATAGTTGATGTTATACTCAACATGTGATTAAAATAATAAGTAAAATATTTTTTGCATTAATTATTTGTAGCGGCATAGTGCTTTTTATACTTCCTTTCTTTTTATTTGGTGATATTAGCCATTGTTTTGGGGCTCACGCAGACAGCGGTTGTGCTGATATTGGTATATTACTACTGCCATTTTGGTTGCTAGGATTTATCCTTTGTAGTGGAGGGATGGGCGCTATAATTATTATAAGTCTTATCGCAAAAAAAGATGCCTCCTTTTGGAAAAAGATGCCTAAAAGATGCCTCTATATTTGGCTTACAATCTTTGGGTTTTTTATTGCAGTTTCCTTAATTGTGCCGTTTGTGATGTACGTGTCTGGGCTCGGAAGTCTTATAGCCATTGTTATATCCTTATCAAATGTAGTGCTAATTTTAGGTACTCCTTTATTACTTATTTTAGGTATAAGTTCTTATATTATTGCATCTTGGAGAGTCAAGCACCCTTTACCTTCAATCATATAAAGTAAGGTTATATTGTTTTTCCTCTACTTCGCGAAGAGTAAATAATATATCATCTCTACTGTTATAGAGTTCGGAAAGTCAACCTAATAGGTCATGCAGTAACGAAACTGAGCGCCGAAAGGCGCTTTTTTCGTCTGCATGACCCTAAGTAAGCAAACTGTTTTGCTTACTTAGGGGAATCGAAAGGGTTGAGTATATGGCAACGAATTTTGCCTCAAAACGAAGTGAGATACGAAACCCCTAATATACCCGTCGGCATGATGAGGCATCACCTGTAAGGAAAGATTCCACAAATCATTTTAATAATACGAAATTTGCAAAGCTTTAGCTTATTTATTACACAATATTAATGCATAAAATAACGGCCTTATCCCCATTATCCATTCTCCATTCTCCATTCTCTCCTTCAAGGTTGAATCTACCCACATCAAAGTTGACATGTACGCCACAGTATGATATATTAAGTTCGGATTCGAACTCCTAAATTCTCTAGTGATACGCAATCGCATCTGGTATGTTACGGATAATACCACAGGCAAACGCCACCTCGTAGGCACTCTTCCCCCGAAGTGACTTT
>JAYVXU010000012.1:0-22543 GCA_043784925.1 Candidatus Adlerbacteria bacterium | reverse complement strand
GCGATCGTTTGAAGACCCAGTCAGGCGTCGGCTACGCCAGTCCCAAGAGCATCCGCAAGTATGTTGGTTCGCGGCACGGACTAGAGCTCCACCTCTTCTGGAAGCGCCACCACAAGAAAAGCGGTGCAAAGCAGGGTGGAGATATCTTCCTACAAGACCCACTGCGGAAGTCCATTGATACACGCCCCTACGCTGCCCTGTGGGAGTACGGGCTCTGGGAGGGTGACTTCATTGTCTCGAAACACAATGCCTACGTGTTGCTGGTCTTGGTTGAGAAGTTCACCAAGACGGTACACCTCGCATTACTGCCAAATCGAACGAATACACTGGTCAATGAAACCATTGTCGCTTTGCTCGCAGGCTACCGAGTCAAAACACTCACGCTCGACAATGATATTGCGTTTGGTCGGTGGTCAGAGCTTGAAGTACTGCTCGACGCACAGATTTACTTCTGCCACCCGTATCACTCATGGGAAAAAGGATTGGTAGAGAATACCAATCGATGGATTAGACAGTTTGTGCCAAAGAAAAGTGACTTGGCGTTGTATACAAAAGAATATGTTGCATGGGTTGAGGCGTGGTTCAATCACACGCCGAAACAGTGTCTGGAGGGAATGACTGCGTATGAGTGTATGATGGAAGAAGAGTTCCACCAGTGCGTGATATCTTTAGAAGTTAATTTACCAAGACTTCGTATTAAGGGGTAGGGAGACGTTTCTTGGTCTACACTTATTATACAACCACTTGGGCAAAGTTATATACTCCAAACGATGAGGTAGTTCGGAGCGTACGTGGCGAAGATCCTGACTTCGAGAGTCATGTTACTCAGCTAACTATTTTGTTTGGAACTACCTAAACCGCTTAACTGCGGTTTTTTTATATAATATCCATAATTCGCAAACGGGGGCCGCCGCGCCAGTCGGTTTCGACATGAGCCACAACATCTGCAGTGTCGCCTGCTTTTACTTTTTTCTCATATGAGTCAGGTGTACTAAAAAACGAAACGCCCGAAATTGAATCCCCTTCCCTCTCACACATGACTTCAAGATGATTTTTTTGTTTGCCAAAAGTGCGTACCGATTTAATTGAAATGTTTTGCAGTATAAAAAGTGGCTTCGTATTTTCAACCCCAAAAGGGGAGAGGGCGTTCAATTCTTTATGGGCTTGGCGCACATCAGCCAAGTCGAGGTGTCGGTCCACCCGCACTTCTTTAACTCCCCCACCCTTGTTGGCTAATTTACCAAAAGCTTCAATAAGGCGAGGCCCAAGTTCATGTATCCTCTCTTCCGAGACTGAAAATCCGCCCGATGCCATGTGTCCGCCAAAATGGTCAAACACATCCCCGGCGCCCCGCATGAGTTCCACCACACTTACTACACCCTCAGAGCGGCACGACCCACGCAGGAGTTCCCCACCTTCCCTACCCCACAAAAACACCACCTTGCCGTGGGTTTGCATAAGTGAGTTGGCAACAAGTCCTAAAATCCCTGGCCGCCAATTGGGGTTACCCATCACAATGACGGGGTGGTCTTCGGTAGCATCGAGCATTCTTTTGTTTACTTCTTTTACGGTCGTCGCTACTAAACTTTTACGTTCATCGTTTATTGCATTTAATTTTTGAGCCAACTGAAGCGCTTCACCTAAGTCGGTAGACGCAAGTAATCGAGCTGCCAACTCCGGTGAATCCATACGCGAAGCGGCGTTGATTCTCGGACTCACCATAAACCCCACATCATCTTCGGTCAGGGTACTGGGTTTAATTTTTAATAATGAAAGTAGTTGGGCTAAACCTGGCCGGCGATTTTTACGTAATACAAGCAACCCAAAGCGGGCGAGCATTCTGTTTTCGTCAACTAAAGGCACCATGTCCGAGAGTGTAGCAATTCCCACCAAGTCGAGATACCATCTTTCAAATCCAAAAGGCAAACCGAAACGATTCTTTTCCAAAATAGCTTGAACCAATTTCCATGCAACTCCAGCCCCACACAAACCATCAAAAGGATACATACTATCTGGACGTTTTGGGTTGATTACCGCATACGCAGGAGGGAGATCCATAGAATCCAAAGGAAATGCTTTTGGAAATGGTCTGGCCCGAAACTCGTCCAAAGACGAGTGAGGGAGACCCGAGGACCTTTTCAAAAGTATTTCCTCGGGAGTTAGCTCACGCACTAAGTGATGGTCGGTCACGATCACATCAATCCCTTTAGATTTTGCATACGAGATAGATTTGTGTTCGGTCGTACCCAAGTCTATAGTGACAATCAACGTAACACCTTCCGCAACCAACTCATCAATTCCTCCCATATTAAGGCCATACCCTTCTTTATGACGATGTGGGATGTAGTGACGGACAGAAAGTCCAATTTTTTTCAAAAAGTCAGTAAGCATTACGCCCCCGGGCACCCCGTCGCAGTCGTAGTCGCTCCACACGCATACTTTTTCATGAGTGGCGACTGCAGAAAGTACACGCTCAACAGCCTTTTCCATATCGGGAAGTAAATATGGGTTATGTGAATCTCTTTCGAATACGGGAAAAAGAAATCTTTCTGCACTCAAGGAATTTTGAATCCCTCGAGAATACAGGAGATCTTGCAAAAATTCTGAATGGGTGGGCAGTGCTTTTCGTACTTCATCAGGCATTAGTTCTCGAATGCGGTAGGATTTCATCGAGGTTAGTATATACTAAATGAAATTAAAATTTATGAAGATACTATGGAAAATTGCATATTTTGTAAAATAATTAGCGGAGAAGTCCCTACAAAAGCTACCTACGAAAATGAATTTGTTATTGCTTTTCCTGATATCAAACCTGTAACCCCAGGTCACACTCTCGTTATTCCAAAACAACATTACCAATGGTTTTATGAAGTGCCAGGGGAAATTGCAAATGAATGGTTTAGTGCAGCCCAATTTTTAGGTCTTAAATTAAAAGAGGATACAGGCGCAGACTATATCCATCTCTCTATTGTAGGTAAAGACGTACCTCATGCGCACATCCACCTGATACCTCGTAAACTAACCGAAGGGGTCGGGATATAAACCATCATTCCTAGGCAATTAGCCTGCGAACTTTGTTGCGTTTTGTTTAAGAATTCACCTTCTACATACTATTGACTACACACTTATGGTGTGTATACTTGTACACATGAAAACTGACGCTAATCAACGTATCAATATAACTTTGCCCGACCAAACGCTCAAACGTATAGATCGTATAGCAAAACAGGGGAATCGTAGCCGTTTTATAGATACTGCAGTGAATTTTTATCTATCCCACCAAGCACAGGCAGAGTTGCGCCATGAGCTCCAAGAAGGTGCTCTAGCTAGAGCAGAGCGCGACAGCGCTATTTCAGCCGAACTTTTTGACCTTACTGACACATGGGAGACAAACTAATTCCTAAGCGAGGCGAAGTATATCTCGTAAACTTTGATCCAACAGTTGGTGCAGAAATACGTAAAACTCGGCCAGCACTCATTATCCAAAACGATATAAGTAACTACTACAGCCCTATAACTATTGTTGCGGCGATCACTTCTTTTGATGGTGGAAAATTGTATCCAACTGAAATAAAAATAGAAGCATCAGAGGGAGGACTAGACCATGAATCTCTTGTATTACTTAATCAAATTCGTAGTGTTGATACTCAACGTCTAGCTCAAAAACTTGGCAGTCTGAGTCAACCGCGCATGGAAGAAATCGATACTTCCATACTAATAAGTTTTGGTATTACCAAGTTTTAGTCTTTTAAAACATCAAGCGCAGGCAAATTACCCCCATTAGCTAGGAATTCGAGCATGGCACCGCCGCCGGTTGAGATAAAAATTTTTTCAGGATTAAAGTCATACTTTGCTAAGGCTGCAGCAGTATCTCCTCCTCCAATTAGCGCTGTACCTTTCGAAGCAACGAGCGCTTCCGCGAGAGCATCCGTCCCTACAACAAATCCTTTTTCATAAATTCCCATAGGGCCATTCCATATAACAAACTCCGCTGCTTCTATAAGGGTGGACCAGTGCTTTTCCGTCATGGGTCCAATGTCGACTATTCGCTCATCCGCCCGCACATCGCCTGTGTGCGTATCTCTTGAGGTGCCCTCGGACTCTGTTCGAATATCATCAGGCATGAGTATCCGATCATCTCCTGCTAATTCTTCAGGGACGGGCGCATCTGAAAGTAGGGAGGCACCCACGGGCCACCCACGGGCTTTCAGTAAATCGTTTGCAAGCGCTCCACCAAGGAGGACGGTTGGATATACCTCCAATAACTTTTCAAGCAGAGGTTGTTTTGTTTCAAATTTCGCACCCCCAACTATTGCTAACGAGTTTTGAGGAGGTATAAGCGCCTCTTCTAGCCGGGTCACCTCTTCTTCAAGAAGTAAGCCAGCGTATGCGGGGAGAAAATTTGCCACCCCAACATTAGATGCGTACGCGCGATGAGCCTCTGCAAATGCGTCGTCAACAAAAATATCCGCCAAGTCTGCAAGCTGTCTCGCTAACTCTTGGTTGTTTTTTTCCTCTCCGGGCTCGCGTCGAATATTTTCGAGCATAAGGCACGATCCTCGAGCAATTTTTGTAACTTCTTCTTTTACCTGTCCAACTGGAGTGGTCGTAAAAGTAATAGGAATATGCTTTGCAATTTTTTGTAGGGCCTGTGCTACCGGCTGAAGTGTGCCGCCTTCTCGGCCAATGTAGCCAACCAAAATTATTTTTGCGCCTCGAGCAGAGAGATGTTCTATGGTCATAAAACCACGCTTGAGCCGGAACAAGTCCCCCACACTTCCATCTGCCTCAATAGGCACGTTCAGACTAGTACGCAGAAGTACTGTTTTTCCCATCACCTCAACATCCCGAATCGATTTAAGTTTTATAGACATGCTTGTAGTATTTCAATAAATGAGTTAATTTCGCTGCTGGCGTGCCCTACTAAAAAGCCACCTGCCCCTCCCTCTTTGAGCAACTCGTGCGCATTAGACCCTTCGACCGAACCTCCATATATAATAGGTACTTTTAATGCAGCTTCTCGGCCAAGTATATCGACCAAAGTTTTTCGTATAAAAATCACCATCTCTTGAATATCCGATGACTTCATAGCGTCACCCGCCGACTTTCCTATAGCCCATACTGGTTCATACGCAATAATAAGTTTGCCTTTTACATGCCCTGCGACCACCGAGAGTTGTTTTTCAATGAGACTGAAGTGCGAACCATGCGTATCGCGTTCAATTTCTCCTACACATACAACAACATTCATCTGAGCCTTGTATGAAGCCTGCAATTGAGCAGCTATTACCACTTCACTCTCCCCTGCTGCGCGTCTTTCGGAATGGCCCACAATAACTGTTTGCACCCCGCACCCCCGGAGCATCGAAGCTGATACTTCGCCGGTATGTTTCGGTTCTGTATACGCAGAGACGCTTTGGGCCGCGAGCGTAATACCTTTAGTAGAGGTAACTAATGTGCTCAGAATTGGGATGAGGGTAAAAGGAGGAGCAATTGTAACCTCTACCTTCGAAAGTAAGGCCGAGTGGCGTTTGAGTGTCGTGATAAATTTTTTCGCAACTTCAGGTTTTTCGATGTACATCTTCCAGTTAGCTATAACAATTGGTTTTTTCATGTAAAAATGTGATCGTCCTATAATACTACAGCTCGAGCCCAAACACTTCATCAGGAGACGTCAGCCCAAGCGCAGCTTTATACAGCGCGTCTTCTAAAAAAGTAAGATGATTTTCGCTATCAATAACCAGTTTTACTTCTTCAAGAGATTCTCCACCTCTAATCACATTTTGCAGCAGTAGAGAGTTTGACATAACTTCGTGAAGTCCAACGTAGCCTCGGTATCCGTCCATACATTCCGAACAAGGTTTTGCTCGTCCAAACGACACATCCTTCCATTGCGCATTTTGATCTATACGCCCCTCTTCTTTTAATACTTCCAACACGTGAGCAAAATCTACCCCCCGGGCTTCAAGTTCTTGTAATTCTTCTCGGGATAATTTTGTTTGATCATGATTGCGGCATAACCGCTTCACTAATTTCGTTCCAATCACACCCGTTAACACCGATGCCACGAGTCTCTCAGAAGTGGCTTCTGCTAGTGCCAACACCCCTTCAAGAGGAGTGTCCGCCGCCATGCTAGTGAGCACTATTCGCCCTTCGTTTGCTGCACGAAGAGCCAGGAGCGCTTCTGCTTGCGACGCAAGAGACGAAACCATGACCACATCTGGGTCCATTTTGATTACCGCTTGCAACTGCATTGCGCCAGACATCTGTTCAGCCCCCACTTGTGTCTGCACAGCCCCCTTAACAAACGACTCAATGCGGTCCTCTACCGTGACCACACTGCGTGTTGAGTCCACTAGGTGGTCAAGAAGTGTGTAGAGAAGTGTAGTTGCGCCCGAAGTGCGGCCTCCACACACCAAAATAAGTCCTTGTTTTTTTGATAAAAAACGGTGCACTAAATCAAGACCCGGTCCGTGCATTCCCAAGGACTCGAGCATAAAACCATTCCCTCCTTCTTGTTCGCGTGCAATATGTACCACTAATTTTTCAGGATGCGAACCTTGGGCAATAGGCATACTCGCCACACGAAACGTTGCTTGGTTTTTGAGTGCACTGTCTTCAAGTGCCACTTTAAACTTTCCTTCCTGTGCATGTAGAGACTCGAGGTTCATGTTAGCGAGTTGTTTGAGCCGACTTACTACACTTGGCGCCGTGTGGGTTGGCAACATATGAGCGTCATATAATCTGTCTCCAATCCTATAACGCACCAATAATCCTTGCATCTTCGGGTCAAAATGAATATCGGTCGCCGATTGTGAGAGCGCGTGTTCGAGCAAAATATCTACTAACTGGTGCGTTTGGATAGAATGTACTCCTCCTAACTCTGCACCTGTTGGTTGTGGTATTGCTTTAGCAAGCTCTGCTATGTGTCCCGTATGCTTATCTTTTAAAAGTTGTTGGTAGTACAGCAAAATTCTTTTTATAGTTTGACGGTTGGTTAAGTGTGCAACCACTGCAAAAGGTAGGTCAAGCGAAACCACATGGTCTAAGACTTCAGGCTCGAGCAGTAAAACATACACCCGATCAGCCTCTTCTCTATAGGCCACAAGTGAGTGTGTTCGACAAAAAGCTTCAGGGAGCAGAAAGAGGGTTGTAGGAGAAATTTCTTTTGGATGAGGGGTTGCAAAAGGAATAGAAAGACTTTTTGCCAAGGCAAGCCGTGCATCGTCTTCAGATATATACCCACTTTGCACAAGCGACTGATAGAGAGATTCGCCAGAGTTTTGTGACAAGGATTCTACGGTGGAAATTTGACCACGTGAAAGAAGTCCCACATCAAGCAAAAACTCCTTGAAAAGAGCATCATCACGCGTCATTCATATAGTATACCTCTCCTCTGACGCTAGTGGAAAATATTACAATATGATAAGGGTTATGCATTTTAATAAAAAATATATACTTGCAGCTTTTATTTTAATTTTAGTGAGCCTTGGATGTTATTTATACTATCGAAATGAAACTAAGTTCGTAGCTGTAAAAACTATTGGTGAGTTTACTATTCAAACAGCCGCGAGTGATACTCCAGGTTTTTGTGGCGATGACAGGGTGGTTCGCACAAGAGACAGTCTCCGCATAGTGACACTGCGCTTATGCGAAAATAATATTACCGAGGTTATTTCTCAAGGCGATGTTGTAACCGTGCAAACAAATTGCGGCCGATATCAAAAAAATCTTAAAACTGGCAGAGGCGAATTAATCACAGCAGAGTGTATGGGTGGAATGAGTGTAGTTTGGTAGTGGCGAAACTGCACTGAAATCAATGTCTTCGATTGCTTTGTTTTACTCACAATGACTAGGTACAAAAAATTTGACTTTTTTGCGGGCAGGTGTATTATAAACACATCTGGTAACTGCCCCGAGTGGGCGGTTTTTCTTTACCCTGAGCTTTGTCGAAGGGTTACCCAGAGTCAGCCGATAGGCTGATAAAAGGATGTACCAGAGCTATCTATAATACTTACTACAATATGTTTGACCTCAAAGTAATGAACTCCGTTTTGGGCGAACTCGAAGAAGAGCGCGGCATACCACGCGTGAAGGTTCTCGAGGCTATCGAAGCGGCACTTGCAACAGCCTACAAAAAAGAATACGCAAAGCGTGGCCAAATTATCCGTGCCCACCTCGACCTTTCCTCAGGCACGACCGAATTTCAACAAGTCAAAGAGGTTGTAGACGACACCTCAGTGCGTTTTGAAATTGAGGGTGAAGTACGCGAAATAGACCCCAGCGACCTACGCTCTCGCTTTAACCCCGAACAACACATCACTCTGGAAGACGCCAAGCTTATAAAGCGTGACGTCAAAGTCGGCGACGAGCTTATCTTCCCTCTTGAAACTAAAGACGACTACGGCCGCATTGCTGCACAAACCGCCAAGCAAGTTATTATTCAAAAAATTCGCGAAGCTGAAAAGGTTTCTGTTGTGGCCGAATATGGCGCACGACAAGGCGAAATTGTCTCAGGAACAGTGCAGCGCATGGAGCGCGGCAATATTTACGTAGACCTGGGTCGTGCAACGGGCATCCTCCCCTACGATGAACAAATTCCAGGAGAAAGGTTCCGACAAGGTGAGCGCATCCGCGGCCTCCTTTACCAAGTAGAAGAGTCTCCTCGTGGCATTTATCTTCGCCTTTCACGCGCAAATGGTCAATTTTTAGCAAAATTATTCGAAATGGAAGCTCCTGAGGCTGCAAGTGGCATAGTTTCTTTCAAAGCAATTGCTCGCGAAGCAGGCTCACGTTCTAAAGTAGCAGTTGCGTCGAGCGACCCACACGTCGACCCTGTAGGATCTCTCGTTGGTCAACGCGGGGTGCGTGTCTCAACAGTTACTTCTGAACTGGGAGGGGAAAAAATCGATATTATAGAGTGGTCGGAAGATCCTAAAGCTTTTATAGAAGAGGCTCTGTCTCCTGCTCGCATTACAACAATCACTCTAGACGAGGCCGAGCATAAAGCATCCGTTATTGTGGCAAACGACCAGCAGTCTCTCGCTATTGGTCGTGGTGGGCAAAACGTACGCCTTGCTGCCAAACTCACAGGATGGCGCATCGACATTCAATCGGTTGGGGGCGATGTCGTGGCGCAAGTGAAAGATGGTGAGGTAGCTGGAGTAGTGGAAGAATAATTACTAAAGGTAACCCACATATACATATGAATTTATGGCATGACATAGCGCCAGGAAGCGCCGAAGAAATTAATACCATCATTGAAATTGGCAAAGGCTCACATAATAAATACGAAATAGACAAAGACACGGGCTTGATCAAACTCGATCGAGCTAACTACTCTGCGGCTCCCTACCCTTTTGACTATGGTTTTGTCCCTCAAACTCTCTGGCATGATGGTGACCCACTAGACGTAGTGGTGCTTACTACCTACCCTCTCCTTCCAGGAATACTCGTCGGAGTTCGTCCAGTAGCGGTCATGGAAATGATAGACAGTGGAGAGTCGGACTACAAAATTATTGCAGTACCCACAGAAGACAAGCGGTTTGAAGATGTTCATGACTTAGGAGACCTGAACCAGCATACCGTTAAAGAAATAAAACATTTCTTTGAAACTTACAAAGTTCTTAAGGGCAAACCTGCTCCTGTTGAAATAGGCAATATTAGTGGAAAAGATGCCGCAATAGCCGCTTTCAATGAAAGTATCGAACTTTATAAACAAAAGTTTAGTAAATAAACTCCCAAAATGTATCTCGTGCGCTACTATATGCGTATGAGTGAACTTTCTTCCCAGGAAGACCAAAAAAAACCAGCTCCTTTGGGACCTATGATTGCCCCAATCATTATTGCTGCACTCTTAGTCATTGGGGGAATCTATTTTTTGGTCACGAAAGAAATTCAAATACACTCGCAACCTCAAAACAGCCAGTACAACTCTTAAATTATTACCCTATTGCGAGGAGTCCTTCTCCCTGCTACTATCCGAAAAATGACTGAATCCAAACACTTAGACACCATTGCAAGCACCTTTGAAGTGCGTCACGTGCCCGAGTCCGAAGTAGAACTTGTAGGCGAAATCCCTTTTACTGATATAGAACCTCATCAAGAACACGCGCTCAAGCATTTTCAAAAAGAGCTAGAGCTCCCTGGCTTCCGCAAAGGTCATGTACCCTTGGATATGGTCAAAAAAAGAGTAGGCGAAATTGCCGTGCTCGAGGAAGCGGTCGAACATTTTATGCGCGACTTCTATCCCGCCCTTTTAACTACACACAATATCGACGCTATTGGTCGGCCCGATGTTCGTATCACCAAATTGGCTCCCGGTAATCCTGTCGGGATCACCATCCATACTGCTGTGTACCCAGAGGTTATCTTGCCTGAGGGTTGGAAGACTCATGCAGAAACAGTGCCCCTAGACGACGCTCCAGCAGTAGTCGAAGACCACGAGGTTGATAATGCCCTAGAGTCGGTCCGCCGCGCACATACCAAAGCCGCAGCGAAATCAGCACAAGAGATTGTCACAGAATCTGATTCTGCCACAACCTCCAATACCATTGTTACAGACATTCCCGCGGAAGATACACTTCCTCCATTGGACGATGCGTTTGCTCAGTCTCTTGGACCCTTCGCTGATTTAGCCGACCTCAAGCAGAAGATGCGCGAGAATTTGCTCCAAGAAAAAACAAAAAACGTAAAAGATAAGCGACGCGGCAAAATTATTGACTCCTTGCTTGAAAAGGTACAACTTTCAGTCCCTGCTGTTTTTGTCGACTCCGAGCTTGAAAAAATTGTCGCTCAAATGAACGACGATGTCACACGCTACGGTATGACCTTCGAGGAATATCTTAAGCGAATAAACAAGACTCAAGAACAACTGCGTGAAGAGCTTCGCGAGCAAGCCCGCAAGCGTGCCAAACTCCAACTAGTGCTCAACAAAATTGCAGCTGACGAAAAAATTGAGGCCAACAAGCCGGAAGTTGACGAAGAGATGAAGCACGCACTCGACCACTTCCCCGAAGCGAGGCCCGACCTGCTGCGAATCCATATAGAAACAGTCATGCGTAATGAAAAAGTCTTAAAGTTGCTTGAGGGAAACACAGAGTAACTATTGAAACTTATTACTTTTCCTCTACGGGCACCCCTATCTTCCACACTCCTTTCTCAATAAAAGCTTCTATTGTTTGGCGTTTTGCTTTGTTTATTGCATTTGGGTGAGACAATCTATATTTTTTTGCATATTCATTCAAAGTGATAGTAGTTTTATTCTCCAAATACGCCAGGCGTTTGTGATAACTGTTGGTAAGTGCTTTAGCCACCAAATCCTCCATAATTTTTGTACTACCATTGGTTTGGAATTCTTTGAAGGCGTTGTAATAGGTCTGGCGATCTATAAATTTGATGTTAATAGACACATACCCTTCTCGTAATAAGAGATAGTTATTTAACACCCGTCCAATACGACCATTACCATCGACAAAAGGGTGTATACACTCAAACCCTAGGTGAAATCGAGCAATCCTTTTTACTATAGATTCAGATGGGGTTGCATTATATTCTGTTAAAACTTTTTGTAGGCGATCCAAAACCTCAAGTGGGTTTGGTGCTATATGTCCTCCAACCTTCACCCATTCTTCTTTGTTTCTAAACCTACCCGCTATCTCATCGCGGATATTTGAGAGCAACATCTTATGTAGTGACAATATAATTTCAAAACTCATTTCACTTTCTTTAGATTTAGATTCTATATATGTGACTACTCGAGCAAGATTTTTTGCTTCAAAAATTTCTCTTTCCGATATATACCGATCGAGCTCTATTTGCAAAAGAATTTTATCCGTTTCTTCAAGCGAAAGAGTACTATTTTCAATAGCATTGGAGTTATATACCTGCTCTGCTACTTCTATCTCTGCTATCATACGCAAAAGCGCGTCCTTCCCTACAGCCGCCGTATAATACCTCTCACGTAAAGTTTGTATATTTTTATATGCTTTTAAACTACTTGCCATAACTTAATTATATATATTTTAACTATAAAGTCAACCCATTTCGTTAAAGTCTCTCTAAAAACAATTATTTTAACGCTTTTGAGTATGTATATAGTTAAATTATGTAATTATATTTTAGAAAAGTAATGACCCGACGGAGTCCTAGAACTCCATCAATTGCTTGCGGATAAAGCTATTTTGCATTATAATGACATTATAATCATAAAGATTTACATATGGAACAAAAAGTTATACAAATCGGATCTTCTGCGGGAGTTACTATCCCTAAGAGTGCTCTGGAGGAGTTGGGGGTAAAAATTGGCGACACTATAGAAACAAATATTGAGAAAAAAGTGTTTTCAGTACGCTCAAAATCAATTAACAATATTGACCCAGCGATACTCACCTGGACGAATAAATTTATAGAGGAGAATCGAGAGTTGCTGGAGAGGCTCGCAGATAAGTAGTATGCGATATCTATCTGTTGCAGAAATTCTTGCCATACATAACCGTATTCTAGAAGAAACACGAGGCGGTGGCGGAGTTCGCGATGAAAATCTTTTACACTCAATTTCTGAACGTCCAAAAGCTTCATTTGGCGGTACTGAGCAATTCCCTACTCTTTTTTTAAAAGCAGCAGCATATGTTGAGTCTATTGCTACGTACCATGTGTTTGTAGACGGCAATAAACGAACTGCGATAGTTGTTGCGAGCGTCTTCTTAGCGTCTAATAAATACAAAATAACGCTATCTATAGAGGAGACAGAAACTTTTATCCTAGCGGTAGCTCAAAAACAAATACCCTTAGAAGAAATCGCTGCCTGGCTGGAAAAGAATTCAACACTTTTATAATCAAAAACACCCCTATCATGATAGGGGTGTTTTTGATTTGTGTCCTCGGCGCTGCGGGCGCTCAAAATGCGCGAAGAGAGAGATTGTGAGCATCTCACCCCGCCCTCTACAAGTGCGGAGCAATTGCTCAACGCACTAAAGCCCCCACAACACTAAGGACACAATTTCGGTACTGTTTCGCCCTTCACTTATCAATTATTTATGTAAGTAGGCTCATCAGTCGACGCATCACGCCGAGACAGTTTGTTTTGAACTTGGGTTTGGTTGCGCTATGATACACGCACGGAACAAAAAACGTCTTTCCAAGCAATTTTTACACCCGAGCCTGAGGGTGGTTTTACCGTTACGGTCCCGGCTCTCCCTGGGTGCATCAGTTATGGAGAGGATATTATCCAAGCCAGAGAGATGGTAGCTGATGCAATATCAGGATATCTCACAAGTCTTGCGAAACACCACGAAGAAGTAGACGAAACACTCATTGCCCTTTCCACCGATTCGTTTGTGGGCGTTGTGACAGTTTAAACTATGCCGTCACTCCCGATACGTACTTCAAAACAAGTTGTGTCCGTGCTCGAAAAGCACGGCTTTATTGTTGATCACATAACCGGCAGTCACCACATCATGTTTCATTCTGAAAAATGTTTGCGTGTCACCGTGCCTATGCATTAAGGCGACCTCAAAAGAGGCACTCTCAATTCAATCATTAAACAATCTGGGCTCAAACGAACTGATTTTTAACACCAAAGTTTCTCTCTTCAAATTCATTTCTCTCTCCTCTGTTTGAGTACATCATCCGACTTCACCCACATTGGGTAAAATATAATCACATCCTCAAAAGAAGAGACCAGCCGTAACCAAACAGCTGATCTCAATAACCAGTAAGCGCTCCGTGCAGCACTCACTCAACCAATTCTCTTTCCACACACGGGTGGATTGTGTCATGCAGCTTTTGGCAACTCGATGTTGTTGCCGCTGCCGCGTGCCTCGGCGTCGTCCATAACCATGGGTTTGATCCGCTGGCCTCCGAGCCAGTACATCATTCCTCCGCCTTCCCACTTGGCGCGCACCCCCATCCAGTGAAGGGGGTGCTCCTTCGAGACGATGTCAAGCATCTCGAAGACGAGGTCCTTGTTAGGGACCTCCCAGTCGCAGCCGTGGACGGCCTTGTAAAGCCGCCACGTCCAGAAACTGGTGCGAGGGTTGTTTTTGGCGACAGTCTCAGCGAGCCGGCCCATCTCCTCCAGTGAGGTGTCGCCAAATATTGGCGTCCTCACGTCGAGGGCGACACCTACCTGCGAAAGCGTGGCCTGCGTCTCCTCGGATAGACGGTAGATACGCTCTCCGAGAGCCTTCGTGACCCCCATGATATGCCCCATTTTTTCGGGCACACCCTTCAGGTCGATCGCAGCCGACGACAAGTCGGGCGAAAGCTTTTTCACCCACGCCGGCCCACTACCATTGTGGGCGATACTTACCTTCACTCCATGGCGCTGCCGCATATATGAGGCAATGGCGAGGGTCTGCTTCGGGAAAACGACAGGGTCCCCTCCCGAAAAGCGTACCGTCTCGCCGCGAGCATGCGCACCCTCGGCGAGGGCGAACAGGTCGCGGAGCGCTACCTGAGTCGCAACAATGACGTTCCCGTCATCATCGCGAAACTGAAGATCTCTCTTACAATAAGCGCAACTTACGTTGCACTCCCCGAACGAAAAAATCCGTGTGACGGGAAGCGCCGACTTGATGTCAGCAACCTTCCGAAGGACGGGTTGTGTGTTAAACAGCCCGTCCTCGCCTCGGGCGAGATCGAAGTATAGCCGCCTGGTCTCCCAGCCTACCTTACCCCGGTCTCCGAACGGCAACATCAAACTCGACCCATGAGGATCGAGTTTGAATTCCACGCACACGGCGCGAAAAATGCTCTCGTCGACGACGCCGGGCTCGAACATGATGTAAGACATTTTTTAGTCTCCTCCGGTATCCGCCGGTTACGGGGGGCGCAGGGCGCCCATGAATCCCAAACCACCAACGAAGATTTCGCGGGTGATAAAAGGATGACGAGCGCATAACCGTGCGCTCATCCCCAAACCAAAAACCTTGGGCGGTTATTTATTAACTTCCAATGTCCACTGCCGCCCGCAGTAAGACACGTAGACCCTTGTTTGACCAAGAGCAGCACCGAGATGCTGCGCCAAGTCTTTAAGGGTCAAGACGACCTCGTAGTCGCTGCGCCCCTTATCGTAGTGGGGCGAGAGCGACCCGCTGAGGATAGCCCCGGGTTCTTGCGTTACCCGAAGCTTGCCTTCCCCGCCTTTAACGGGGAAGGTCAGCGTCATCGTGTCGAGGAGGCCCGTCACGAACTTCTGGCCTCCATCGACACGTTTTTGCATCCACACGCGGTAGGCCGATTCAGCCTCCGCGAATGAATGCTCGGGCGAGCCCTCCAAATACCCTTCGCGCAAACCGAAGGTTACTTGGAAGTCTTTTTGCTCCATCACATCGCCGAGCTTGCGCTCAACAATGAAAGAGCGGAGCCAACCACCGGCGGCGACCCCAAGGGTCGTCAAACCGATGACTGGCTCTATCCAGTCCCACAAATGTAGGACTGACACCGTCAGCCCTGCCGTCGCTCCAAAGAAGACGACCATCAGTGGGAGCAAATTTTCTTTTTTCATCGTCGTCTCCTTTTTGCCGACCCGAATTTCTAATCGGGCCGGCGGTTGATGTGAGTCAGTTCAAAACCAGTTCAAAAAGCCGAGCGAAGTCGCCCGGCTTTCCGTCGGACGGCCCCTTCCATGCGTGGATCACCGACTCTTCCGAATCGGGCTCCACCATGGTGATGAGCCCGACGTCGGCAACCCGCGCCATGGGCAAGTCCCACGGCGCGAGGTGGAACATCGGGTCCATCGACCCGTCGGGCCGCTGGATCGAAAGTACGATCCAGCCGGTGGCATCGAACGGAAGCCCCGGCTCCTTCAATACTTGAAGGAGCGCGACCTTTTTGCCGCCGCGCACCAGCGCGGCAGCGAGCATCATGGAAAGCGCAAAGCGCTCTCCATATGCTCCGTCCAACTTTTCCTTCCAGACGGCGTCCGCCGCCTGTCGGTCGAGCTCGGCCGACGGATCATTCCGCCAGCCGTAGAAAGCTTCGCCCTTTAGGGCGAACTCCTCGCTGCAAATCGCAGTGAGGGTCGAGAGGTCGGTCGTGGTCAGATAGCGAGTGCGATCAGTCATTGTGTCCTCCTCAGAACTTTTGGTTTGGCGAAATGCCTCCCCTTTTAAATGCTCCAAATTATTTGAAGGACTTAAAACGAAGCGCGAATGGGTACCAACCACTCGCGCAAAAACCTGTACCAACGCGCCATACTGCGCTGGTACCAAAACCTATCTCCTGTATGGAGGAGTCGGCTGAGAAGTTTCTTAAGCTTCTCAGAATTTTTGTGGGGCTGAGTGATTTCTCAATCACGAGCCCCTTCTGTTGCCAGGATAGGTTGTTTTCCTACCCCCGAGCCCGACTTACCCCACCGTGTACTCGTGGAACTCGAAGGTCGCCTTCGCGACCTCCTCGTCCGAATACTCGTGACGGTCGGTGAGTCGGGGCAAGCCCCGCACTCCCATCACCACCACGCTGTCGCCGGGCGCCAGCAGGACCCGTGGCGGAGCGGCGGGGATCGGTACCTCAATGCCGTACCTCCCGCGCATCGCCGCGATCGTGGCGGCGTGGCTCGGGTTCAGGCAGGAGGTCAAACCTCCTGCCTCCGCCCGCGCCCGCACGTCTTCCACCGCCAGCTTGCGCCGGCTGATGATGACGTCGCCGGCGAACATGCCGTCAGCCAAGGCGAAACCGAAAAATGTCGTCATAACTTTTAAACCCCCTCGCATAACGGGAGCCCTTTCTCGCTTGGTGCTAGCCAAGCAAAGTCCTGTATTGTTTCCCCTCGACATTGCTCGGGGCCGCAAGACGCGGGGTTAATGCAGGAATCACTCCCTCACTCTCACTCCGAAGAGATCTTGAGTTTAGGTTTGCGATCCCTCGTACCGTACCGAACCTTAGAGTGCATCCTCGGGGCTCTACTCCCTTGGGCTCATCAGTTCAGTCCGGCGACGAGGAACAACAGTGTGGATTGTTAGTCCGTGTTATCTTCTCGTGCCTATTCAATTGTCAAAAATCAATCCTCTTTAGGGGCCCTTACGGCGCCTCTCTTGCTTCTTCGCGTATCCTCTCTCTTCAAAAAAGTGGGTACTTGTAGCGAGGACATTTTTGAAGACAAGAGCTGGTTTAGTTCTCTTCTCTCCAACCGATGTCCTAACTTTTGGTTATTGCTCGGGTCGACAGGGTTGGCTTCTCGCCCTAATCCACGCTGGGGACTCCGTTTGCGGAGAGTGCCATGCACGGATACCATGTCTGCAAATAAAGATGTATATAAGTTTGCCTCTCTCCTACAAAGCTTTCGCTTTGCACCACGCTTCCTTCGAAGCTCGGCCTACCCTCTCTTCTTTCTACGCTTAGCCGCTTTCGCGGAGGCCGCAGTACCCTTCCTTTCAGAACTAGAGGTGGGGAACAAACTCATGTGCACCTTCCGTTTTTAATGAACTTCTACCTATGGGACCTTCCCTCGGTATCTAAGCACAGTATAGCATCTCGCTTGCATTTTGTCAAGAAGAATAGTACAGAATTTGCTTTTGGTGTCATACAGAATACATTGAATTTACAATGTTTTATGCAAAATAACGCTTTTTCTGTCACGGTATTGTGACAATCTGTGCTCCACTCTACGAAGAGCCTCAGTCGCTCAACGCACTAAAGCCCCCACAACGCCCAAGATATAACACCAAAAGAAACTACTTGTAATTTCTTACATTTTTTGTATTCTCAATACAAATGGACAACAAGACCTACTCATTTAATGTACTACTTACTCCAGAGCCTGAGGGTGGTTTTACTGTTACTGTACCCTTACTACCTGAGGCTATTACCTACGGCGCAACCCTTGAAGAAGCTCTCGCTCACGCCAAAGAATGCATAGAGTTGTGCGTCGAGAGTCGCATCGCAGAAGGCGAAGAAGTACCCAAGGAAACAGGTTTGCTTTCCACTAGTGTAGTGACAGCATTTTCTCCTGCGCCAGATTATGCGTAAGACCTACACTTCAAAAGAAGTGGTAAAACTTCTCGAAGAAGCAGGGTTTGTACTCACTCGACAAAAAGGTAGCCACGCAAGATATAAGCACCCTGACGGCCGAACGACTACAGTGCCTATGCACGCACACAATCTTCCAAAAGGGACTGCCTATGCGATTTTCAAACAGGCAAGGCTCAAACGAACTGATTTTTAACGCTTCTCGGCCACAAAGCCTCGAAGTGATTCCTCCTCTTTTTATGGAAGGAATCAACTGTTTCGCCCTTCGCTTACGATAAATTAAAAAGTTGTACGTAAGTGGGCTCATCAGTCGACGCAATACGCCGAGACAGTTTCGTCTTGAACTTTGGTTTGGTTGCGCTATGATACACACATGGAACAAAAGACGTCTTTCCAGGCAATTTTTACACCCGAGCCAGAGGGTGGTTTTACAGTTACGGTCCCGGCTCTCCCGGGGTGTATTAGTTATGGAGAAGATATTGTCCAAGCTAGAGAGATGATAGCTGATGCCATATCAGGATATCTCGCAAGTCTTGCTAAACACAACGAAGAAGTAGACGAGACACTCATTGCCCTTTCCACCAACTCTTTTGTTGGCGTTGTGACTGTCTAAACTATGCCGTCGCTCCCGATACGTACCTCAAAACAAGTTGTGTCCGTGCTCGAAAAGCACGGTTTTATTGTTGATCACATAACAGGCAGTCACTACATCATGTTTCATTCTGAAAAACGTTTGCGTGTCACCGTGCCTATGCACCAGGGCGATCTCAAAAGGGGTACTCTCAACTCAATTATTAAACAATCTGGGCTCAAACGAACTGATTTTTAACACCACAGTTTCTCTCTCCTCTGTTTGAGTACATCATTTAACTTCACCCGAATTGGGTAAAATATAATCACGTCCTCAAAAGAAGAGACCAGCCCTAAGGAAACGACTGACCATAACTTTTTGTTTCTGTTGCCAAGAGGTGTTGTTTCCACCCCTCCGATCTAATTCAGGAGCTCTTGCCGTTTCCCGGATCCCAATTTACGAGGATCAGGGTCGCAATTTTGGCGAACGCCTCGTCGGCGATAGCCTGGGCCTTATTCTCGGATGCGTTCCTTCGCATCAGCGTCGAGCTCCGCCAATCGACCAACAATTTCACCAGCTGGTGAATTATTAGCCAAACAAAGTGTACAAGCGCTTGGCTTGTTTTTTTAGCCATATTTGGTAGCATTTTTTTATGACTACTACAGAAGCTACAGCAATTCGTCGGGAGATGCGCAAACTCTCAAACGAAGTCGCTCGCCTTCGTGCGATTGTCGAGAAAAAAACTCTTGCTAGTCCGCATGCAGGCCAGCCCATTTCGAACCACTCGTTGTTACACGAAGAGTTAGAAGCCTGGGATGCTGCCTCTGTAACAGATTTCAATACATGGGCTCAAAAACAACAAGCATGAAATATATTTCAGGCGCTATAGTGTTAGTCAATCTTGGACTTGAGCCATTTGGCCACGAGCAAGCTGGCTTACGACCTGCAATACTTCTTTCGGTTACAAATAATATTGCAGTTGTTATACCACTTACATCAAACACAACTTCATTGCGATTTGCAGCCACTGCTGCCCTAGCCCCAAGCAAAAATAATTTGCTCGACACAACTTCAGTCGCACTCGTCTTTCATATTCGCGCAGTCGACGTCAGACGTATAGTCAAACGAGTTGGCGTTCTCGACACCAAAGATGTCCGCGTGGTAAACGCATTGTTGCGCAACATAGCTATAATTCGATAAAACTCGCACTATCTCTCACAACATACTCACTCAATCGACCAACAAAGTATTTATTGATCGAACAAAGTGCACGAGCAAGTTGGAACCAACCAACCTACTTCGTGCGTTTTTTGATGACTTGTACCGAGGCGTCATCAAACCCCACGTAAACAGCCCCGTGTAGCTGTTTACTAACCAATTACCCACACACGGGTGGGTTTCTGCCGCACTATTTCTAGTACAGCATGTTCTGGGAGCCAGCCTCCCAGCCGGACCCCATCTGGCGAACGATGTCGTCCGCCAGATTTTCGACCTCTCCGTTGGAGAGGTCGGTTTTGAGGGAGCTTAGCTCCCTCACGACCGTGGCCCGAAGGCCAGGGTCGCACCACGGCGGGGGCGAATTATTCGCCCCCGCACTCCTTTCGTTGCGGATCTTTCCCGCAACAAAATCCTCAATGATACTCAATTAATTACCCTCCTTAAGGGCATCTCGTGCAATTGACCGTGCACGAACTCGGTTTGCCCCGATATGGGGCATTGAACTTCTCAGAGGACACATCCAACGAATTGGAGTATGTCCTCAGTAGAAGAGACCAGCCGTAACCAAACAGCTGATCTCAGTGATGATTTGTACCGAGGTGTCATCAACCTCTTGCGAATGTGCCGTGCCACATTCGCGAAACCAAACGCACTTCCACCGCACGGGGTGGTCGCAGATCCATCGCAATTATCTGCAAGGGATTTGCTCGATGAGTTTCCTCATCTCGGAGCAATACTCTCGCTCCGAAAGAGGCTCTTCAGAGACGGCTCGCGCCTCCTCTGGCGTGCACCAGCGCCAACGGCGCTGGTGACCCTCGCCCTGCCAGATGTAGGCGAGGCCTTCACGGGCCGCGGCGAGCCACTCAATTGCTCCGAACTTGTAGAAGTTGTAGGGGAGCGTCGCTCCCCCGTCCTGCCCCTCGGAGTGATGGCGGATGTACTCCGCCGTACGCTTGGATTCGTCCATTTCTCCCATGACTCTTTTGAGCTCCCCTTTAAGGAGCTTTCTCGCCGTCGCCGAAGCGACGGCGAACGCGCCGCAGCCAGACCGGCCGTCGGCGTAAATTTTTTCGCCACCCGACTGGGTGGCAGACATGGAGTCGTAGTCTCTCAGTGGGACTACGATTCCCTCTGGGGTCGTAAGGTTCGCCCTTACGACCCCCGATTTACACCAAGTTACTACGAATTTTTGGGGGACATGATACCCCCCAACCGATTCGTTATCTCCGTCAGCATAAGCCATCAGGCGATGGTTTTTCACGTGGGACTCCATTTTTTTGCCAAGCACGGAATGTGCTTGGCGGGTTGAACATTTTTAGGGGAACTATTCCCCTTTTGAGCTCACCACTCGACTTTGCTCATGGTAAACCACTTACAAATACTTTATGATGATGCGCTCGAAAGGAGAGATCAACTGTAACCAAACAGCTGATCTCGTGATGACTTTAACCGAGGTGTCATCGACCCTTTTAATTTGAGGTTCTGCTTCCTCGTGGCTCTCCGTTTTTTCTAAGAAAAAACTGGGGACAAAAACTTTTCGTTTGTTCGTGGTCTCGCTCGTACATTCCGCAGTAGTGACTGGCTACGGCTATGTATGAGTCCCCACTCTAGTCGAGAACGATCTCGACAGTACTTGCGTTTTGCACCGCAAGCACAATCCCGGTTTACGCCGGTGCGGTTAAACCCCTCCATTTCAGGTGCGGGGTGCGCTGAGCTCGGTCGCTTTCACGATTGTCCCAACTGCGGGGCCGCCGTGGCTGACTGCCACGACATAACCCTGCAGCTTGGGATCAAACACAGCAACTGCACCGAAGAGGTGGCAGATGCCATGCGCAATCGCGCAAGCAACCGGCAGCGACGCCGGACCATTGAGGTACACGACGCTACCGCTCAAAGGCATCAACACCTTGAGGGCAGCAACCGCGTCCACAACGATCCGGTCGTTCCCAGCAGCTTCCCCGAAGGAAAGCCGCAAAAGAACACCGTCGCTGACGGGCTCAGCAGAGATGTTATAGGTGGTCATCCTATAATTCTCCTACCAGATTTATAATGAGCTCTGGCAGCTCGTACTGTCTCTTTCGAGTCTTCGGCGCCAGCACGGCACCTTGTAACTTTAGGAATCTTGCGATCCCTCGTACCGTACCGAACCTTAGAGTTCATCCTCGGGGCTCTACTCCCTTGGGCTCATCAGTTCAGTCCGGCGACGAGGAACAACAGTGTGGATTGTTAATCCGTGTTATCTTCTCGTGCCTATTCAGTTGTCAAAAATCAATCCTCTCTCTTCTTCTAAACCTCTTTCAAGGTGTAGCGAGGACATTTTTGAAGACAAGAGCTGGTTTAGTTCTCTTCTCTCCAACCGATGTCCTAACTTGTGGTTATTACTCGGGTCGACAGGGTTGGCTTCTCGCCCTAATCCACGCTGGGGACTCCATTTGCGGAGAGTGCCATGCACGGATACCTTGTCTGCAAATATAGATACTTTTCGAATCGTCTCTCATCCCCACTCTCTCTTCTTTCTACACTTAGTTCCTCGACAAGCTCGGAATAAATCTGGCTTGTGTTGAAAAGGTTGTAGTACCTTCCCTTTCGGGACTAGGAGTGGGGGACGCTTCGAACTTTACCTACCGTGTATTTGAATGTACTTCTACCTAGGTGCTCTCTAGCCTGTGCCTTCCTGCTCCCGTCTCCTTACCTTTAAATACGAAGGGTAGGTACTATGGTTTATATGGCGGCAAACAAGAAAAAACACCTCACGAGTGAGGAGCGGTTCTGCATTGAGAAGAT
>JAYVXU010000011.1:0-22604 GCA_043784925.1 Candidatus Adlerbacteria bacterium | reverse complement strand
CCATTATCAAAACGTGGAGACACTAGTGCTTTGAGGATTTGTGCGGAATATGCTCCTCTTAGCACTTTGTCGAGAACAAAATCAAATCCGGCGATTTGTGACCTGTCCTTTTCAAGAGTTTGGAGTGGGGGTGGTATTTTTTCTACAGACTCTACGCCTGCAGGCAGGGCATCTGGCTGCTTTCCTTGTTTTGGTTTAAATGCTGGCGCACGTTCCATACACTTATTGTACAGCACACGTGGTTGAGGTTACTAAGACAGAACAGTTACTACTGTTAACACATTTAAACTTTGGAGCCGCCTCCCAGGCTTGAACTGGGGACCTTCACTTTACAAAAGTGTTGCTCTACCAACTGAGCTAAGGCGGCATAGTTTTACTACTTGTAACTGAACTATCCTACTATACCGGGCGGTGCGAGTTTTCTCAATAGGCCGTGGAGCATCTTCAGACTAATTATTTTTTTCGAAGTTGCGGTCTTCCGCGCTGTGCTTGGAGCAATTTTCTTTTATGTTCTGACACTTCCCGTAAAAAGACACTTGGCTCTTCTTGAACCCCTCTGCGCGACTCCGTAGTATGTCGAAGGGTGTGCAGTGTTTTTTCAAGTTTTACCTCTATCCCAACCACAATTCGTGCTGTTACTTTATGGATCGAAGTCAAAATTGATTGCCATGCAAGCTTAGTATACATCTGTACTAATTTGGGCAGTATCCTCTCGAACCATAGAGAAATACTGTGCGAGAAACGTTGGGTCATTGGACGAATGCGAGAGCCCACGATGCGTCCACTGCTCAATTCCCAACGCTTAACGCTTACGAGGAGCACGAGCCCTGCACACGATACAAGAAGCGTGGTTGTGAAAAATAACACCATATCGTCCATTGTATCGTATTAATTTACTGAAAAACAGCTCATTTGGCTGATTTCAATACGCTCTCCAAACTTTTGTGTTGCCGTCGAAAGAAGGTCAGCAATAGTTTTTGATGAGTCTTTTATAAACGCTTCTTGCATGAGTGCCTCAATGCTCGAGGGACGCATCGCGGAAATATGCATAGCAATGTCACGTGCCATAGCAGCAAATTCTTCGTGTTTAGATACAAAGTCTGTCTCGCATGCCAACACTATCATGGTGCCAATTTGCCCAGTCGAATGGACGTAGGCGCTCACTACTCCTGCACCTAATTCACGATCTGATTTTTTAGCGACAATAGAGGCAGACCGCTCTTTTAAAATAGCTTTTGCACGGTCCATGTCACCGTCTGCTTGTTCAAGTGCTTTTTTGCACTCCATGACTGACACACCTGTTGCATCACGAAGTTGTTTGACCACCTCTGCAGATACTGCCATATGTGTATAAAATTATGCTATTAGTTTGCGGTTGCTGCTACTGAACCTGTGGGTGCTAGAGTTCCGAGATTTTTTTCGTACACTGTCGCTAACTCTCCAAGAATAAAGGTATTGCTTTGAACTGAGGCGTCGTTTGCAGGAATCGGATATTCGATCATGGAAGTACTGCAGTCAGTGTTGAGTATAGCTATAACGGGGATATGGAGAAGTTGAGCCTCTTTGACGGCACCGGCCTCATGCCTGGGGTCAACCACAATCATAGCATCAGGGATTTTATTCATCCCGCGAAGACCACCGAACATAAACTCGAGGTCAGCGATTTCACGGTCTATAAGAAGTCGCTCGTGCTTAGTAAATTTTGCAAGCTCGCCTTTTTCCTTCATGGTGGAGTGTTCGGTCAAACGGTTGACTCGCTTCTTAATTTCAGAAAAGTTGGTCAATGTACCACCTATCCAGCGAGATGCTACGTAGGGCTGTGCGATGCGCTCTGCGGCACGAGTCACGATTTCGCGTGCCTCAGCCTTGCCCCCTACAAAAAGAATAGTTTTGCGCTGTGCTGCTAAAGACTGCACAAAAGCCTCGGCCTTGGTTATGAGGTCGGACGTGTATTCGAGGTCAAAAAGTTCTGTACCACCCTTAACACCAAAAATATATGGGGCAACCGACGGATGTCGGCGCGAAGGACCATAGCCGAAGTGGGCTCCGACTGAAAAAAGCTTATCTATAAGTGCTTGTTTTTCCATAATTGACCCAAAGACTGTACCATACCCCATCCCGCATTGCAATAAATCCGGCAGTTACTCCTCGTCTGTGCCGGAACCATCACCAGTGTAATTTTGAAGGGCTTCTAAAATGTCGCCAATATTCCCGGCCATGACGTTAGGTAGGTTATGCCAACTTTCTTTAATACGATGGTCTGTAATGCGGTCTTGCAGAATATTGTAGGTACGGATTTTCTCTGACCGGTCTGCGGTCCCTATTTGTTCCGAGCGCTGTGCTGCATATTTTGCATGTTCTTTTTCTTCTTGCATTTGCTCGAGTTTTGCCTGGAGCACCGCCATAGCCCGCTCGCGGTTTGCGTTTTGTGAGCGCTCCACCTGGCTCCGAGCATCCATACCCGTTGGGATATGGATAATGCGCACGGCAGTCTCAACCTTGTTTACGTTTTGGCCTCCTGCACCACCTGCGCGAGACCGCTCTATCTCTAAATCTGCGGGGTTTATCACGAATTTATGTTTTTTTCGAATCGGCAAGATTGCTACTGACGCCGTGGAGGTGTGTATCCGCCCCGACTTCTCCGTTGAGGGGATTCTTTGCACCCGATGAACACCCGTTTCGAACCGAAGTTTTTCATATACTCCCTGGCCCCGCATTTCAATTGAAACTTCCTTATATCCACCTAAGTCAGTCTTAGCCTCTGCAAGCAAGCGAGAGCTCCAGCCTTGGCTGACACCATACGCTTGGTACATATTGGAAAGTTGTTCGGCAAAAAGAGCAGCCTCTTCGCCACCTACTCCTGCACGAATTTCGAGCACAATTTCGTTTGGAAACTCTTCCTCAACTTTTTCGCGATCTAGAATTTTTTCTATCTCAGCTAAAATCGCAGTTTTTTGCTCTTTAATTCTTACTAAGTCGTCTCCTGCCAAGTCTCCGAGTTCCCCGGCCGCAAGCTCTTGTACTTCTGCCTCTTCTTGCAGCAAGCGCTCGAGTTCGGTTGCAAAATAAGCCGTCTTTGGATTTTCTTTAAATTTGGGTAGATCTATTTCCATATAAAAGTATTTTACTATTTATTTTCAGTTAGTTTATGCAAAAAGCGTTCGCAATGATTTGCTCCACAAAAGTCCTCGCCTGCCCGACTGAACAGTCGTTCGGGCGGGGATCTCCCGTCCAACCGCAGAAGCGGTAGGCGGGCCAGACTATTTGCTTCACAAACATTGCAAACGCTTTATGGTCGCTACTTAGCTTTTTTTGCCTTAGGAGGGGTAGCTGCAGCACGGCGTGCTTTAAACTTCTCAACACGTCCGGCAACGTCCATGAGCTTCTCATTTCCTGTATAAAAGGGGTGGCAAGCAGAGCAAATTTCAACAGAAAGTTTCTCTTTTGTTGAGCCCACAGTAAAAGTACGCCCACAAGCGCAGGTCACTTTCGCCTCTGGAAAATATTTTGGGTGTACGGGATCTTTTACAGTACCTGTTTTCATGAATCTCAATATACGGCACTCCTAGCCTTTTGGCAAGTTTCTTTGGCTTCTTAGTAGTTACACTCTGCAGACAGGGGTTTGCCTTCGAGCACATTAATTTGGCACTGATAGTTGGCCGCATAACCTGCCACTTGTTCGCCGTAAAATTGAAGGCTTGGGACATTCACATTCCCACATCCAGCTAAATAGCACATAGCGGAACGGAATTCGGCTTTAGGTGTTTGCGTATCAGCGCCATCGTCCGTGAGAAGGAGCGACGAGGCCATAAAAGCATCTTCAGGGTTCCAAGGGCTTGGTGGAGTATTGCCCGTTCGTTTACCTATCCTGTCTTTAGTTTGGTCATAATGAAAGTCAGGCTTCACGTAACCTGCGTACTGTGCCCAAGTTGAGGGAATGAACTGTGCCGGGCCCATTGCCCCTCCCCACCCGTATGACTGTTTTTTCGACACGGGGACCGAGTTTGGGTCCAACCCCAAACTTGCCGTAATAGCTTTAAAAACCGGGACGTCGCGCGTTGGGTGCATGTCAACTTGGTATGTCCCCTTCCCTACATTTTGGCCCAAATTACTCTCTTCAGTAATAATACCCAAAAGGAAGGCTGGGCGGATGCCCGTTTGTTTTTCGGCAATTTTTGCATAGTCGTAGGCTTTGCCAAACGGTATGGCGGCGGAGCCTGTCAGTTGGAAAAGTGCTGCTCGAATTTGTGAGGCAGATTTTTGGGTTTTGACAATCAAATCTTTAAATGCTTTTTCCTGGCCCTTTGTATCGGCCAAAACTTTTTGTTTTTGTTTTTGTTGCGTTGCGATTTGCTGCTGCTCTAGTTGTTGGGCCAAGCGTAATTTTGCCTGTTGGTCGAGTTGACCCTGCAAGTCTTCTTTTTGTTTTTGAGTAATAGTTTTCGTATTAATTATTTTTGTAAATGATTCTTGCAATTTTTTGTTGATTTGCTCAAACGAATTTGTGTCCGTAAAAAAGTCCGACAAAGTGCGGGTCGACAACGCCACAACGACCAAAGGAGTTTTGTCTATTTGATTTTTGACTCTAAGAATTGACGCTAAAGACTCTAGCTCATTTTGAAGCTGGGAATCGAGCGTTTGAAGGGTGGATTGTTTTTGAGATATACCCCCATTAAGCTGCTGCATTGCGATGTCGCGTGCTTTAATTTGGAGTTTTGCGTGGTCAATTTGCCCGCTCAGGAGTTTGATTTCCCTTTGGAGAGACACATCTTGACCTTTGGTCGTGTCGAGTAGCTTTTGTTGGACTAGAATTTGTTTCTCAAGATCGTCCAATTGGGCCTGAAGTTTTTCTCGAGTCGAGTCTGTGGATGTAAAAGAAACGCCGGTAGGTAAGTAATTGGCAGAGTCGGCCGTTTGCGCCCACACCGTCTGAACAGCAAAAAATACTCCAAGCATGAAAAGTACTGCGACTCCAATATATCGCCCAAGAATACGCATCTATCTATTGTATCAAAAAAACGCCCCGAAAGCGGAGCATTTTTTACTTTTATTCTTCGGGTGCAGCTTCTTCTTCCTTTTTGCCGCGCTCGACTGAAGAGCCTATTTGAGATATATCCATAGGAGTACCGTCTTCAGGCTCTTCGGCAGTCATTGTCACAAGTGCTACCGCCTCTTCCAAGTCGATTGAGAGTTTCGCATTAGGAGGAAGTTTTAGGTCTTTAACCTCAATTTTGTCGTCAAGAGTTTTAAGGAGAGAAATATCTACGACAATATGCTGAGGCAAGTCTTTAGGTTCGCATTCAATTTCGAGTTCATGCATAACCTTAACTAAGGTGCCTCCCAAGTCTTTAACAGCTGGAGACACTCCTTCGAACTCGAGCGGGATAGAGACCGTTACAGTTTGACCCTTTTGAATTGCATAAAAATCAGCGTGTATTGCTGCCCCAGAGACAGGGTGAATAGCCACTTCGTGGATAAGGGCGTCTTTGTCAGAACCCAGGCCTTTGAGAGTAATAACAGTAGACTCCCCAGCTTGGCGAAAGAGTTTTTCAAAGGTTTTACGATCAACAACAATAGGTGTGGACTCGTGACTTCGGCCATATACAACAGCTGGAAGCTTCCCCTCGCGGCGAAGACTATTGCTATTTACCTTAGGGTCTCGCTTTTCTACCGTTAATTCCATAGTGCTCTACTATAATAGTTTTTTCAAAAAATGCAAGAAAAAAGCCCGGAAACCCGAGCTTTAGGAGGTGTATGGTCTTAGGTCGACAAACCAATGAACCATAAAAGTGATTATTAGCAAAGCTATACCCACGATATGCAATAATAGAGGGAGAGTACCTGAAGCACCACTCCTGTGCCTATCGTGCCAATACCCTACCCATATAAACTCCACTATGGAGATAGATATGAATAGAAAGCTCCAGGTAAGTGCCATCTGGAAATTGCTCATGAACACTCCTCTGTTTATTTTTTGTTCAGTTCTATGCTTGTATCTTACAAAAGGGTATCATGACCTAGAAAATTTTCAACTCAACTAGAGATAGCAAATAATTGCATTTTTTGTACAACGTACGCTTGCATTGCTTTAACAGAAGGAGTTAAGAATTTGTAGGGAGCCACTTCCTTTCCTTCATTTAATTCTTTTTTAAGTTCGTTGTGATAGATCACTCGAAGGTCGGTATTAATATGGATCATAGTTATCCCGGCCTTAACCGCCTCGGCAAACTCTTCGTCGGGCGACCCTGAGCCCCCGTGGAGAACGAGCGGCACCGGCACACCTTGTGCCAACTGTGCTATGCGTGCAATGGAGAGTTTAGGTTGCCCGCTTGTGATAATTCCGTGGATATTCCCAACAGCAGGAGCCGCTAGGTCTATCCCTGACTCTTCGATAAGCTGGAGCAACTCTTCCGGCTTTGTCATCATCTCCTCGGTTACAATTGCTCCTTCGGGGAGAGACTCCATCACATTTGAGGATTGCCCGATATAGCCCAATTCTCCTTCGACAAGTACGTCGCGCCCACTTGCACGAGCGTACTTCACGCAGGTTGAAAGGAGGTGCATGTTTTCTTCAAAGGGCAACTTTGCCCCATCAACTACAACTGAGTCCACACCGTCCGCAAGTGCATGCTGAACCTTTTCAACTGAATAGGTGTGGTCGGCGTTTAAATATATTTGTGTTCCGTGCGCTTGATATTGATCAATCAAAGCACGCACCTCTACAAGTGGAAAAAAATCTCGCTCCCCTTCTGACAACCCAACAACAACGGGCAACCCCGTCTCTCGCGCCGCGCCTGCCACTGCATGGAGCTGGTTGGAGTCTGAAATATTAAAATGCCCTAAAGCCCTGTTACTATTTTTAAATTCGTCTATCGTCTCGCGTAGTGTCTGCATGCCACTAGTATACTCCTTCCCCGACATTCCACATACCAAAAACCCCAACCGAAATGGGCTGGGGTTTGAAGTTATTTTAGAGCGGCAACTTTCAGCACATGACGAAACAGTATTAGGGTGTAATGATAAAAGTAACAGCGTTGCTTAGTTTACCTCCATTGCCACCTAGATACACTTGATATGTGCCTGGAGTAAGTGCTACGTAAGTACATTGCCGTGGGATGCCTGACGCATCTCCTGCTGGATAGTATGTTTCCCCTTGTCTGCAGGGCTCTTTAACGACAAGTGTTACCTTACTACCTGTCGTCCCACCAAGTCGTACCTTGCTACCATCACTCTTTTCAAAAGTGAAAATAATATCGCCCTCAAATCCAGTTAACCCGGTGCCACTAATCGAAACGGTCGTTCCAATAGGACCAGAAGCTGGGGTAATACTCGAGATTATAGGTGCTGCCACTGTCATGTTTGAACACGACAATTTTGCACGAGTCATCTTTCCAACACCGCTGGTTTTTGTGACGAAATCCATTCCGTGTCCTTTCTGCCAGCGCACAACAGCCTGCGCAGTCAAAGATCCATAATATCCTGTAACGCGAGCTCCTGGATAATCACCGGTAGAAATCAGTAAGCGTTGGAGTTTTGACACTTCGCCATTTGTTGTTGAATCGTCTTTCCCAACATATAGGTCATTTTGTATATCGAGACACGTTGATATTGCTCCACTCGTCGGCTGCCCGTTTAAAGACGCGGTGACATTTGCAATGGTTGTTGAGTCGGCACCGAAGGATTGCAAGAGGCCAACAATTGCTGAAACTTGAGTTGTGGTGAGTGATGATGCTTGAGCTAAGCCCGCTGCCCCGAGAAGTGAGAGAGTTAAAACACTTGCGCCTGCGAGTTTGATAAGTTTTGAGTGCATATATAAATTACTTACTAATTATTTAATAACTATGGAAAAGCACTGTCTCTACAACAATAGCACCTTATAGCAAATGAATGCGGCTGATGTGTTGACAGCTGGAAACTCGGTTTAAATTAGTAGCGAAATTTTTTAATCCACTATATGAATGATGCACATGGAAAAAGATTACAAGAAATGGTTCCCTTTAAAAGTGCGAGTACACAACTCGCCAGAGAAAAGTCCGTTTTTTCACGAAAGAGAAATTTGGTTTTGTTATTTGGGAGAAAATGTGGGTTTTGAACAAGATGGACGAGGAAATGATTTCTTACGTCCTGTTGTAATTATACGAAAATTTAATAGTGATTTATGTTGGGCTATTCCTCTCTCAAAAACTGTCAAAAAAGGTTCTTATTATTTTGCTTTTCACTATGAATCAACTATTGAAAGCGTAGCTATTTTATCTCAGATTCGCTTAATAGACGCTAAGCGGTTGAGCTACAAAGCTGGTGAGATATCTAAGAATGATTTTATAGAATTGAAAAAGAGACTTAAAGCGCTTTTGCCCTAAGCCTCTTTTTCCTTTGTTACCTCTGCCTTACGGCAGAGTCGGGCCGAAGCCATTTGTACCTATAGTTTATACTCCTCTGGCCCAATTGCAAGCGAGCAGTATACTATTGGGTATGCAAATTGATTTTCTCGCCATTGGCGACATTGTGACCGAACCATTTATTCGTTTGAAGGACGCTACAGTACACTGCAAAATTAATAATGAAAGCTGTGAGATCTGTATGCGCTGGGGCGACAAAATCCCCTACGATTACGACGTGCCTATGTACGCTGTTGGCAACTCGGCAAACGCAGCAGTTGCTGCCGCCCGACTTGGGCTCAACTCTTCCCTTCGTGCCTACGTCGGCGACGACCTACCAGGGAAAATGTGCATGGACAAATTAGGTGAGGAAAAAATAGACACTTCTTTTATGGTGACAGAGCCAGGAAAAACTACCAACCACCACTACGTTTTATGGTACGAAACAGAGCGCACTATTTTGGTGAAGCACGAAGAATTTTCGTATTCATTCCCTGCTATTGAAGAAGGTCCTAAGTGGATGTACCTCTCTTCCCTTGCTGCAAACTCGGCCGACTATCACACGGAAATTGCTTCTTGGCTGGCACAACATCCAGAGACAAAACTCGCCTTCCAACCAGGCACCTTCCAAATGAAACTAGGTGTAGAGGCGCTCAAAGGGATTTATGATAGGACTGAACTTTTTGTGTGTAATAAAGAAGAAGCTGAAAGAATTTTAGGGATCGAAGCAACTAATGACATACGAATGCTCTTGGATAGTATTCAAAAACTTGGGCCCAAAATTGTGATCATTACTAACGACCGAAAAGGTGCATATGCTCGAACGGCTGAAGGGGTGTATTATTTTATTCCTATGTATCCTGACACACGACCTCCGTTTGAAAGGACAGGTGCAGGCGATGCATTTGCCTCAAGCGTGGCAACTGCCTTAGCACTCGGGTTACCTATCGAAGAGGCGCTCCTTTGGGGCCCCACAAACTCTATGTGTGTCGTGCAAGAAGTAGGAGCCCAAAACGGTCTCGTAACCCGCGAAAAAATGGAAGATCTACTCAAAAATGCTCCTGCAGAATATAAACTTCAGAGTTTATAAAGCGTCAACGCTCTTATTGTTGAACAAACTTTGACGTTGCAGCTGACTCGGCAAGAAAATCTGCTATAGGGTTATTCCCACTGCTGGCGTGCCAGATAATAAGCCCGGCACCTAGTGCTACAGTAGATACACACATGAGAGCAACCACTGAGTTGATATTTGCTCTTAAATAATTTTCCCGGCCTATAGCTAACATATATTATTTTCTTGCTGCAACTTTTTGGACTGCCTCAATTATATCTGATACACCCATCTTATACTGTTTAAATAACTGCTCCATTTCGCCCGATTGACCAAATTGGTCACGCACTCCAACAAAACGCATTGGCACTGGACACTCTTCTGCCAACACCTCAGCAATAGCACTTCCCAAACCTCCAGCTATTTGATGTTCTTCAACTGTGACAACCGCACCAGTACTTTTTGCTGCGCTCACGACAGCTTTTACATCCAAGGGTTTAATTGTGTGGATATTAATGACCGACACAGGGATAGTATGTTCGAGCTCACGCGCAGCACGAAGAGCGTAATGCAGGAGGGGCCCCGTTGCAAAAATTACAACCTCTGGCTTTTCGGACAGCCACATCAATTGCGCCCGACCAAATTCAAAGGGAGTGTCCGAGGTTGTCATAACGGGCGTCTTTTCGCGGGAAAAGCGAATATACACGGGGCCTGGGTATTTTGCCGCTGCAAGAGTTGCTTTGCGCGCCTCTTCGCTGTCACAAGGAGATAAAACTGTCATGTTTGGTTGCACGCGCATAAGCACCATATCCTCGAGTGCTTGATGTGTAGCACCGTCGGGACCGACTGAAACTCCCGCGTGCATGCCACCAATTTTGACCGGGACATTATTTAAAGAAATGGTTGTTCGAATTTGTTCATTATTGCGACCCGGGGAAAAACTTGCGTATGAGGTAATAAAAGGTATTTTTCCCATCGCAGCCATACCGGAGGCGACTGTTGCTAAATTTTGCTCGGCAACTCCAAGTTCTACATACCGCTCAGGATATTTTTCTTTAAACGCGAGCGTTCGAGTCGACTCTGCCAAGTCTGCACACAACACCACAACGTTTGGATTTGTTTCTCCTAACTCCAGCAGTGCCTCACCAAACCCGTCACGAGTCGACTTTGATTCCCCATCAAAAATATTTTTCTGTAATTGTGCTTGTATATTTAACATATCTTAGTCGTTATGGGGACTGACAATGGTTCCCTTAAGAGTCCTAATTTCTTTAAGAAACACTTCGGCCTGTTTGTTGGCAGGGATTTTGTCGGTTGGGCCTTTGCCCGGCGGGTTACCGTGCCAGCGATAGTCAAATTCAATTTCTTTTATGCCTTTTCCAGGGATAGTGTGTGCAATAATGACCGTTGGTTTTTCAAAAATAGCTTCAGCTTCGTCTACTGCTTCAACTAATTGCGCGATATTGTGGCCGTCAATCTCGAGCACATGCCAACCAAATGACTCCCATTTTTGTCGCATAGGTTCAAGCGGCATCACCTCTTCGGTCATGCCGTTAATTTGTATATTGTTTCGGTCAATAATGGCGGTGAGGTTGTGAAGTTTTTGATTCCCAGCAAACATAGCCGACTCCCATACATTCCCCGCATCATGCTCTCCATCTGACATAGCACAATATATTCGAAACGAAGGTTGCGCTGCGTTTTGTGTTGCATCCATGCGCGCAGCAAGAGCCATCCCCGCTGCTTGGCCAAGCCCACTTCCAAGTGGGCCAGATGTTGTTTCAAGCCCGGGAAGACGTGTTCGCTCGGGGTGGCCTTGGAGTCGGGACCCAAATTTTCGAAGCGTGAGACATTCGGCCACGGGAAAATACCCTGCGTGCGCCATAGCAGCATAGCGAACAGGCACAATATGCCCGTTTGAAAGGACGAGCCTGTCTCTTTCAGGCCAGTCGGGGTTTTTTGGGTCATGCTTTAAAATATAGAAATAGAGTGCTGCAAAAATATCTGCCATGCCGAGCGGGCCTGCTGTGTGTCCGCTTCCTGCTGCCACGAGCATTTCAATAATTGTTTCTCGAATGAGCGTTGCTTTTGATTCAATATTTTTTATTTCTTTCTCAGAAATCATAATAGATATAGTATACCTTACGCTTTTATCGTGTAACTTTGCTCTGCAATTCGCGCAGTGCTTGTTTTGGATCTTCGCTACCAAAAATAGCACTCCCAACAATAAGTCTTGAGGCTCCCGCCTTCACCAACTCAGCCACTCTTTCACGAGTGACGGCGCCGTCCACCTGCAGTGGGCATTTGTAGCGAGCATGGAGAGTCCGCAGAAGAGGAAGAACTTTTTCTTCAAATTCTTGCCCTTGGAAACCCACCTTTTCTATCCCCATCACTTGTATGTAGTCAAATTGATTTTCAAAAGGCTCTACATCCTCAACTTTTGCATGAGCCGGAATGCCTAGCCCCACTTGGACACCAAACTCGCCATTATGTTTTTGCTTCAGAAGCTGGAGCGCTTCAAGGGCACCCCGACTTTCACTATGCACAACAATGCGCGCCGCGGAGGCTAGAACATATTGCTCGACCACAGAAAGTACGTCAGACACCATGAGATCAAACTCAAACTCAAAACTCTCCCATAGCGGCATCCTCTCGTCTCCGGCAACTATTTTTTGAAACGAGTCCATGTCGGTATAGGGCCAAGTTTTGTTTGGAGCAAATTCCCCATCCACCACGTCAATTTGCACTACCCGTGCACTACCTTCTATAAGTGAAAGTTTCGTCTGCATCTCGTGCAGGGACTTTGGGAGTATTGCCGGAATTATTTCTATCATACGAACATTTTACCACGACTAGAAGTGAACCAAATTTTGAAACACCTCACGGGTCCTCGGCCCCACCACGCCGACCGCCGCCAAGTTGTTTTGTTGTTGGAATGTTTGTACCGCTTGTTTGGTAGCTTGACCAAAGTACCCAGTGATTGATTCCTGGAAGAGTCCTAGGTTTTTGAGTGTAGTTTGGAGTGTAGTGACCTCAGATCCAGTCCAACCTTGAGCCAGAGTGTGGGTGATGGGAGCACGTGCAGAAGCGCCGCACGTGATAGACCTTGGACTAGGAGGAATAAGAGGATTAGGACCAACGCCATTTGAGTCTATAGCATATACGTACAACTGATGTGTTTTACCATCCTTGAGCGACGAATCAATAGGGATAGAAAATCCATGATCGCCCGATATATGAAAGTAGTTGTTCACATCGAGCCGTGATACATTGGCCGAATATATACCCACTATCGTCCCTGTCTGATACGGACCATCTTTGTATACATCAATACGCAATGCTGAAGTTTGACTATCCGGATCATACGCCCAGCCTACAACTCCATTAGAACAAGATACTTTTTCAAAATTACCTTGTGGTGGTGTGTTAGAGATTGAAGTATTTTTTTGCACCAACGAGGCAACTGTTTGTCCTCCGAATGTACCCATTTCATTATACCCTTCTTGTGTGTAATGTACCCCGTCACTAGGATTTAACCAATTTTTTTGTGGAAAATTAATGGCGTCGGTAAATACCACATACGTATTTGGAATTGAAACGGCTGCTTGAAGTTGTGTAGTTCTTACTGCAGCATACCCCACATCAGACTGTCCAACTCGAGTGCCCGTTTGGAATATATAAAATGTCATACTGTCACCATATACTGCTCTATATCTTCCTATCATTGTTTTGAGTGCTGATAAATATTCGTCAGTAGTCACACTCTTGAAGCTTATAGCGGCTGCGTCCCCTTCCCCTTGATCCCACAAAACTCCTTTGAAAGAAGGGCTGAATCCTGCGTCTCGAAAGGATGAAAGTCCATGCGCAAGAGTATCTACAGAGGTTGTAAATAGAATTCCTTCAGTATCCCAACTCCCGGGACCTCCAACAGCAATATTTGCTTTCATGGTTTGAGTACTTCCTCCAACTGCAGTTGGTATAAAACCGACCTTATGTCCCGTTGCATTAAAATAAGCGATTGCAAACGACGGCCACGCCGAACCAGCGGATGGTCCTGTAGGGTCCTTACCTTCTACCACATGTCCGTTGTAATACTGATATGAAACTCCAGCTGGAGGTACGGGAGATTTGTTTATATCTCCATACCCAACTGCGTTACTTTGCCCTGCAATAAGAAACACATCAATAGGGATGGGTCCGGTACCCGAGGCCGAAGGAGTACAAATAATAGATAAGGGACTCGGACTCATGCGTGGGTTAGGACCTGCACCATTGGAGTTTATTGTATATAAGTAAAGAGTGTGTAAAATGCCATCCTTAAGAATAGCCGGTGTTGGAATTTCAAAACCATGACTACCCTGGATATGGAAGTGATCATTCACATCGGGGCGCAATACCTCAGTTTTATAGGACGAAACAAGCATACCCACACCTAAAGGACCGTCTCTGTATAAATGGAATTCAGAAGACGCAGAGCTTGCGTCTGGATCGTATGTCCATCCACGCAAGGTAGTGCAAGATGCAGACTCAAAATTACCTAGCGCCGGGTTATTAGAGAGATTAGCAACCCCTGCCGCACTGACAAAACTCACACTTTGAATAGTGGGTGTGGTGCTCTCATTGCTACCTTCTGTAATTGATCTATTAAGTGACTTTTGCACATTTGCAATTACACTCGCGTCGGCGTTAAAGGATTTGAGAAGACCAAGTATAGATGTAATTTGATCGTCTGTGAGTCCTGAGGCGGCAAAGGTTGGGGTGGCAAGTGAAAGGAGGAGTAGTACCCCTACCCCCACACTCAACCATTTTTTATAAAAAATCATATGCGCTTATTTAGTAATAATATGGAAAGAATGATTATAAAATTATATCATCCAGTTTTTTGATACGGCGGATATGGCGTTCGCCTTGGCTAAAGTCTGTTTGCAGCCATACACTTACAGCTTCTTTTGCTTCGTCGATACTCAGAAATTTTGCACCAAGGGAGAGAATGTTTGCGTTGTTGTGTTCGCGTGAAAGGCGCAAAATTTCTTCGGGTCCGCCATAATAAATAGCCGCTCGTGCACCTCGGACACGATTGCAAGCAATCGCCTCGCCCTGGCCCGAAAATCCAATCACAATCCCTAAAAGCTCCGGGTCGGCAGCTATTTTTTTTGCAAGAGGCGTACAATAGTCTGGGTAGTCATCTTCCCTATCTAATTCATATGGGCCCAAGTCGGAGACCTCGTGCCCTTCGTCTTTGAGGTATTGCACAAGGTCGCTCTTCAAAGCGAACCCTGCATGATCTGAAGCAATACAAATTCGCATATATAATAGTAGTATACGACAAAACAGCGAAGAAGGTTAACAAAAATTCTCTAAAAAGTCCTCGGATCTCCTGTCCATCCGCTTCGCGTCAGGCAGGCCAGACTATTTTTTCAAATTTTTGTTAACCTCCTTTTTCTACTTAATAAACTTTGCGAGGCGCAACACATGTTCGACAAGCGCGTGGGTGTAGCCCATTTCGTTGTCGTACCATGCGAGCACTTTAACCAAGTTCCCTCCCACAACACGAGTTAAGGAAAGGTCGGCAATGGAGGCATGTGCACTGCCTAAAATGTCTGATGAGACGAGTGGCTCTTCAGTGACACTAAAGACTGCCTTCCACCTTTCTTCCTCTGCTGCTTTTTTGAGGATGCTATTAATTTCCTCAACTGTTGTGTCGCGTTTTGCAATGAAGGTGACATCAGCAATTGAGCCCGCGATAACCGGCACACGAAGCGATATACCGTCGAACTTATCTTTAAGGTCTGGAATTGCTTTAGTGACAGCGATCGCAGCACCCGTTGAAGACGGCACGATGTTGTGCGCCCCTGCGCGGCCGTCGCGAAAATCTTCCTTCCCTTTTGCTTTTTTAACTGGCCCATCAACCAAGTTTTGCGAGGCGGTGTAGCCGTGAGTCGTGTTGAGTAACGCTTTTTCAACTCCTACAGTTTCATGCAAAATTTGCATAAGTGGGCTGGCAGCATTTGTTGTGCACGACGCATTTGAAGTAATCTGGCTTGTCTCAAATTTGTCGTCGTTGATGCCAACCAAAATAGTGGCCCCGGCAATCCCCTCTGGAGCCTCGTCTTTCACCGGCGCTGTGATGACCACGCGCTTGGCACCTGCGTCGAGGTGGACCTTTGCTTTTTCGAAGCTGGTAAAAAAGCCAGTCGACTCAATAACCACGTCTATGTTCATATCCTTCCATGGCAGCTTCAAAGGGTCCGCCTCTGCATATAAAGGAATGGTGCGCCCATCGACCACAAGGGCTTTGTCATGAGCCTCAACCGAAAACTTCGCTCGCCCATACACCGTGTCGTATTTAAGAAGGTACGCAAACTGCTCCGCGTCACCCAAGTCGTTAATTGCTACAATCTCTATCTCATCCTTTCTTTCATGTGCGATACGCATGAAAGCCCGCCCAATGCGCCCAAACCCATTTATTGCAATTCGTGTCATATAAAAAGAGTATACCGCAAAAATTTCCTAACCCTATTTCCCTCTCAAATTCACAAAACCCAACTGCGCAAGGTCGGACCTTGCGCATAAGCAAATCGGTAGTAGAATCGCACCATGTTTAAAGTAATTAAAGCACCGGGCGAGATATACCATATCTATAACAGAGGCACAGACAAAAGGCTTATTTTTATGGACGATTCTGACCGTGATCGATTTATCGAATTGCTCTTTTTCTGTAATAGTACTAAAGCAGTACGTTTGGATGACTTGCATAGAAATTTTGCGCAAGGTCGAACCTTACGCGAATTGTTTAGGTCGTATGATCGAGAAGATACTTTGGTGAGCCTCGTCGCATACTGTCTCATGCCTAACCACTTTCATTTACTCATACATGAAAAACAGGAAGGCGGTATTACAAAATTTATGCAAAAACTTTCAAATGGATATACAGGGTACTTCAATAAAAAGTACCAGCGTCGTGGTGTATTATTTAGTGGCAAGTATAAAATTCAACATGTTGATAGTGATAGGTATTTGAAATACCTTTTATCATACATTCATCTCAATCCAGTAAAACTTATTGAACCAAAATGGAAAGAAACTGGTATAAAAAATCGTAGTGGGGCAAAAATCTATCTCACTAAGTACCGATATTCAAGCTATCAGGATTATTGCGGTGCTGAACGTGATGAAAATATATTACTTTCTATGAAAGAACTTAAGCAATACTACAACCACGGCACACCAAGAAATTTTAAACAAAGTGTCGAGGAATGGCTTACCTATAGAGAATCTTGATTTCGCGCCTGCGCAAGGTCGGACCTTGCGCAGTGACAAAGGGACTAGTTTATAAACTCCCAGGTTTGGAAGATATCGCGAAACCAACTCTCAAGTGGTTTTGGAGTGCTTGCTTCATACAGCAACCCTTTGTTTATAAACCACACTTCACGCGTCTCACCTAAGTTGGGGTCAAAACTATAAAATGCCGCGCCCTCTACTCCGGCGATGGTTACCGCCTGATTATTTTTTCGGACGCCGGAAGGAATATCTTTTTTAAAACGCTCCTCCGTAATTTGAGGAAGATTGTAGGATTGCACATACACTTGGAATCCTTTTACATCATTTTTGTCGGTGTTTTCGAATGTAACGGTGAGTGCACCATGGGTGCTAATATTTTCAGTCATTACTAAATCTTGCGGATATAAAAGTGAGAAATGGAATCTAGTAGAATGATATTCCTTATACCCATCTGGAGCGCCTCGTGTGAAGTCCGGAGGGGTGTAGTGTTGTGATACATCAGGCTCGGGAGTGGTGGTGGCAGAAGCGGGTACAGAAGCCACTTCACTCGCGGTCGGCAGGTAGAGTGGTGTCCCCTGATTTGAAGTTCGAGAGAAAAATAAAAATATTCCTACCCCGACACACAAAAAAACCATACAAGCGATAGTTACTTTTGACATACTAAAAAATTTTCATCCGGCCACTTATAAATTTTATTTTAGCTCCTCCAAACAATTTCATTTGACGGCCATCAACTGGGCTGCCTGCTGCAGGGGTATAGGTCACCACAATAAGTCCTGCCTTTCCTACACCTGCGGTTGCACCCCCACCACCCCCACCACCATATAAGGCACCAGCACCACCAAGACCGGTATCTTTTGTACCGCCACCGCCACCGCCACCGGAACCATGTGTAGCGTCCCACCCGGTGCCGGCACCACCGGCACCGCCATCGCCCGTTGAACCGGCACCACCACCACCACCGTTCGTACCAGCCGGGCCTGTACCCGCGCCACCCGTTGCGCCACCCGTGCCACCAAAATTGTTACCGCCATTACCACCGGTGGCTGCGCCGCCGTTAGTTCCGGCCGAACCGCCGTCGGTACCACCGCCACCTCCGCCACCTGCGTCATTTGTTACAGCACCGCCGTCACCACCGTTTTTGCCAATGCCGTGTAGACCTGCAGCACCACCCCCGCCGCCTGAAGTTCCTTCAACAACGTTACCAGTACCGCCGTTACCACCCGCGCTTTGCGTACCAACTCCTGTTGTCGCACCACCGGCGCCTCCTGTAACAGTGGCAGTCGTCGCACCTCCCTTAGCACAGACAGAGGCGGCGGCACATGTGGCGGCGTTAAAGTATGTGTCACCACCAGCAGTAGCTGCACCACCACCAGAACCAACCACATAGGCAGTTCCGGGTGTAGACACGTTTGTGACTTTAGAATAAGCTCCACCCCCACCGCTACCCAAAGTACCGCCGGACCTACCGCCTGCGCCACCGCCAATGACTTCAACAGTATTATTGCTCGAATTCCAGTCGCTCGGCACGGTCCATGAAGTGCCCGAGATTATAAATCCTCGACATACTCCGCCTCCTATGTCAGTGAAGGTAATGTTACTACCCCCTCCACAAGTGACCGCTTGCACAGAAGGAGTTGGCGGTAAAGTATACATACCAAATGACACGGCCATAACAAGCATTAGGCTTGTTATTTTTTTACAAATATTTAAGAGTTTTTTCATGGGGTTGTAGAGGTTGCGGTGTTTGCAGGCGCATCAACAATTGATACTGTAGCTGGAGGAGTTACTATGGCAGGGCCCTCGACATGTATTGTGCGCGTCGCTTCCCCCACATTCCCTGCCCCATCGGTAGCACGGTAGGTCACCACAAAACTACCGGGCTTAGTGGTGTCAATTGTAATATTCTCAACCTCTACTCCGCCCACGAAGGTATGAATACCTAAATTATTGTTTACGTTGTCGGTAACTGTCGCCCCTAAATCAATATATGACTCACCTACTTTAAGCGTGGTTGGGTTAAACCCTGTCACCTTTACTACTGGATTTTCTACATCCTTTTGATTAATTGTTGGGGCTACCGGCGCAGGTAGCGGTGTTGCTGTTGGGCTTGCCTGAGCACTTGGGGTGCCATTCAATTTTAGAAGATCTTGCAATTGTGTTTCGGTGACACACGTTTTGCCCAAGCAAAGCTTTTGTGTGTTGACCACGTCGGCAGTCAATTCCTGAGTTATGAGGCTATTAAAGACTCCTGCAGTTGCATACACTGCTGCCCCCAAATGACGGACCCCGATCGAAGCTAGGTTTGCAATACTTCCAAACACAGTCGCAAGTGCACTTTTTACGTACGAGGTGCTTGGGGCAAATGCGGTATTAATGACCCAGTCGCTTGTTGTCGTCGCCGAGGATGAGGCAACTTGTCGAGCGAGCGCTAGCATGTCGGCATTGTTGCGTAAGTTTACAAACACCATGATGCCGTCGCCAAGCAAGTTTTCTGTGTATGGCTCGAGCGCAATACCCACCGTCTCGTCATACGGCCCGGCCTTCATACCAACACCCGGTTTTGTAAAAGAAAGGGTAATACGATCACCTGTTGCGATTGGGCCATTTTCAAGACTGACCTTAACGGGCACACGTCCGGCGAGTGCAATTGGATAGCGGCCCGAACCAGAGTCGTCGGGGCCTAAACCTAGCAGGAACCCAGGAGCCGTGGAGACGATACCCATGAGGGTGCGACCATTGCCCTTTGTCGCCAAACCAACACTCGAGGTGCTCACCGCATCGACAATTTGCCCCGCAATCAAAGAGTCCTTTGAGGGGAATTGCTCGGCCAAGTCGATGTTGGCAGTGGTGAAGCCGTTCTTCGCAATTACCGTGCCGGTTGTAGTTGCCGCACCGCAGAAGCCGTCGTTGTCAACACAGAGGTTACCGTTGTGGATAGAGACACTCGCCATTGTTTTGCCATCACCGATTGATATCCAGTTTTTGGAGCTTGAGGCAAGCCCTGGGCCGGCACCCGCAACTAAGCCAGTCGACGTTGCACCAAAGAAGCTGATTGTTGAAGTTGCACTATTGCCTGAGATAGACATGACTGGACCATTACCTGTTCCTGTTGATGTTGAAATTGACCAAGAGTTTGCAGAGTTAAGGATGGTGCTCGTTGCAGCAACTGGGTAGTTGATTGTGCCTGCGTGCATGGTGACCGTTGAGCCAGTACCCGTACCGAAATATGCAGAACCGCCGACTGTGAAGTTGAAAAGAGAAGATGGTGTGGATGACGCAACTGCCACAACGCCGTTTTGATTGACTCCTGTCACAATAAAGGATGGAGTGGTGCTGCCTTGGTTAGATACTACAAACGATGGGTTGATTATACCCATTGCAACAGAGAGTTTACCCCAAGGTGAAGAAGTTGCCACACCAACCAATCCTCCGGTTGCTATGCCGCTTCGAGTTGAGATACTGAGGATCGGCGTTACTGAACTTGAAGTAGCTATACTCCAAACATTATCAAATCCATTTAATACTGTTGAGGTAGCAAGCGCGCCATAGTTAAATAGCCCAGCATTGTCTATTGAAAATATGTTGCGCGTTGACGAGCCGATGGCAAAAATAGGAGCACTGCCAATCGTCATATCTGGATTGATAGAAAATAGCGCTGAAGGAGTTGTAGTCCCAACTCCAACTCGGCCATTGAAATTCACCATAAACTTTGTGCCTCCGGTCGACGAGCCGATGGCAAAAATAGGGGCACTGCCAATCGTCGCATCAGAGTTTATGGAGAATTTTGCCCATGGTGTTGAAGTGCCCACACCAAAGCGTCCATTTTGTAATACTCCAGAGCCATTATTTTCGCCATACACTGTGGCAATTGCAGTGCCGCCGATGTCAAAATCATAACTGTTGACCGTACTGGCGGCTTGGCCTGCATCGATTGGCAAATCGAGTCCGGTAATTATACCCGCGTTAGATTCGAAGCTGAGAAGGCCAGTTGCAAAGTTGGCGATCGTTGTTGTACCTGTTACATAGTCAGAGTTTATATTGCCGTTGTTTGCACTAAAGCTGTAGGCGACGGTTGTTGAACCAGTGTTAGAGATACTAAATGCTGCAACACTTGATGAGGCAAAAGTGATTGGCGAAGAGGTTGCAAAGAAGAGGTTGCCGCCGATGTTTCGGAACACCCAGTGGCTGCTAGTAAATGAGCCGTCTGAAAGTGCCAATTGTGGAGCGGTTGATGAAGCGATTTGGAGCGCCCATGCAGGAGTCGAGGTGCCGATGCCCATCATACCTGCAGCATTGATGGTGGTAGTGCCCGTTGCACCAAAGTACGCCGCGTTAAATATCGCCATGGGTGATGAGGTCGCTGCAGCGATTGCGCCGTTGACAGTGAGCCAGGTAAAATCTGACCCACCCGCAGAGACACCACACGCAATGCCGGTGTTTGAAAGTGTACCGTTACTCGAGAATGTGGCACAACCGGCAGTACCTCCTGCTGATGACACAATGAGGTTGGTTGTGGAGGCAGTGCCGTTGACTGTAAACAGCGCGAGTGGGTTGGTGGTACCCACACCAACATTACCAGTGTTTAGTATTGTAAATAACGTAGTTGTTGCACTTGCGGTAGAAGAGCCGACATTAAAAAGTGTTGTATTGGTGTCTATCGCATTTGCATTGATAGAGAATTTAGCTGTAGGCGAAGTAGAACCTAAACCAAAATTTCCTGCAGGAGTAAATCGTGCAACCTCAGTATTGTTCGTTTGAATTTTAAAGTTGCTGTTGGAGATAGAGCCGACGGAGCCATCACCATTTGCTCCTGCAAACAGTGCCATCTCATTTCCAGCTGTTGAGTTATGCACGGCAATACCCGCTGTACCGTTTTGATTATTTACGAATTGAATGTTTGTTGCAGTGACCGCCCCTTTGCCTGGCCCAACTGTTGTGACTCCTGAGTTGTTTACGGTAAAGAGCGTAGTGGTTGCAGTAGCAGTTGATGAGCCGATTGCAAACAAAGTTGTATTCGTGTCCCCATTGTTTGCATGCACAGAAAGTTTTGCAAATGGTGATGAGGTTCCAATACCAAAGTAACCAGTTGAGTCTAGGCGAGCTTTTTCAACTTCACCAATAGTTAGTTGGAGCAGTGAGCCTCCGACCGCAAGTGGTTGGTAACTGCCAGTGCCCGTATTGTTGACGCCGTCAATAAAAGTGGTCCCTGCTGTCGGTATAATACGCAAGCCTTTTGATGCTCCTGCAAAGAGTCCAGCCAGCGCACCATCGGCTACAACTACATGGAATTTTTGTGATGGCGCAACTGTGCCAATCCCCACATTCCCTCCAAAATATGCATTGAGTGTCGTGGTAGATCCACCCGAAATAGTAAGCCCCCCAGCTTGCGAACCATCACCGATTGTTGTTGAGGCGTAGGCAGTGAGTCCTCCGTTAAATTGGGTGAGAGAGGAGGTGGCGTTTCCGGTAAATGCGAAGTCGTAGCCAATGGTATTGGTAAACACTCCCGTTGCACTGTTGTATGCAATACCTGCTCCACCTGAGAGTGAAGTAGAGGATATCTTGTTCTGGAAGGTAGACCAGTCAGTCGAGGTCAGGAGTCCACGGTTAGTAGCGGAGGCACTTGGAAGATTGAAGATGGTTTGTTGACCAGCGTTGGTGATGGTGAAGTCCAGTCCGGAGGTTGAGGTTGCAAGAGTGATAGCGCCACTACTAGTAGTAGCGTATCCCGTACCTATTGCAGTGATTGAGCCTGAGCCTGTACCTACACACACTCCGTTTACTGCAAAGCAGCCAGTTAGAACGTTAATGCCGTTCTGTGCAGTTGTTGTTGCACCATTGAGTGAGAGCGCTCCACCAATCGTTACATTAGATGAAAGCGTTGAGGAACC
>JAYVXU010000010.1:0-23072 GCA_043784925.1 Candidatus Adlerbacteria bacterium | reverse complement strand
GTTGAGGTAGCAAAGGTTGTAGCAGCTCCTCCTACGCTGTTAGTGAATGTTCCTCCTACAACCAGTGTGGTGTTTGGAGATTGAGTAAAGGAACTTGCACTTTGCAGAGTGAAGTCATGTGTAGAGGTGGCGTTTCCAACAATGGTCCAACCACCAGACGAGGAGTTGAAGGTGAGGTTGTAGAAGGAGGAGAGCCCGGGGGTAATAGTGTTCCCGGTGGTTGTTGCCACAAACGTAACTCCTGCATTTGAATGCGTAAACGTACCCGTGTTTGTCCAATTTGTCCCCACCGTAAACGCTCCTACATTTGACGCAACATAAGTTCCATTTGTATTTATTCGCATTGCACCTGAAAGCGCAATAGAAGGGTCATTAGTGTCCGCCGTTACGGTTACGGGATTAGTATTGTCTCCAATAGTGAGACTTCCAATGGTTGGTGTACCACCGCCAAGCGTATAGGTAGGACTTCCAGCACCTGAAGGAGCAAGGGTGAGTGAAGCATAGTTAGCGTTTGCGATAGCAGTTGTGGTAGTTCCTGAATAGGTGAAAGGTGCACTTTGTGGATTAAACGTACCATTAATCACAAAAGGAGTGCCGCCCCCAGAAAGAACCCACGGAGAAGAACTTGCGTTAAGCGTTTGGTTGGCCGCAAGAGTTAAGACGCCACTCACTGTGGTGGTTCCTGTGTTTGTTCTGGTCGTAGTGTTTGACTGAACACCATCCCCGAATGTGAGATTTTTAAACTGCCAAAAATTATTTGACCCAAAGTTGCCCGTACTACTTATTTGGAATGTTCCACCGGTCATAGCAATAAGACCATTTCCCGTTACGTCCCCAGCTTGCACTAGAACATCTCCTGCACCAAGTAAGGTTCCAGCACTTAGAGTTAAAGCATGTTGAATTGTTGTGGTTGCAAAACCGCTATTAAGAGACCACTGTCCTCCCGACCCATTGAACGTGAGGTTATAGAGAGACAAGGGGGAGGAAGAAATAATTATTTTACCAGTTGTCGTTGCTGTAAAAGTTACTGTTGAATTTGCTGGAGTAAACACGGCTCCGGTACTTACTGTCAGTCCTCCTCCAATACTATAGCTTTGCGTACTTGCGCCGGTAAACGTTGCGTTTGCCCCGAGATACAAACTTCCATCAAGCGCACTTCCCGAACCTCCAGACTGGAGGGTTACATTTCCACCTGGGGCATACGTTTTACCCGTCCAGACATATAATTCAACATCAGGTTGAGTAGTGAGAGCCAAAGTGCTGGTGGATATGGTAAAGAAAATATCCGAATCTTTTGTAGAGTCAAAAGTTGAAAGGTCGCTGTTGGTGAGAGCTACACTACCTTCATGACGTACTACAAGGGAGTTTTGATAGAGATCTAAATCTGAAATATCTGCGGTCGGAGTTCTAGTAACGGTGACTGCGCGTTTGCCACCATTCGTATTGAGGTATGCTTCGAGCACAACGTCTCCGGTAAATTGCACATTAGGAATACTGTAAGTATTGAGAAGAAAGTTACATGCTCCTGAATAAGTGTTTGACCCCACTAGTATTGTCACAACTGCAGTTGTGCCATCACAAGGAGGATTTCCAATATTTATACTTCCGTGATCTGCGTATACATGCCCCGCAACGGTGATGTTGTAGCCGGAGTCATCCCATCGAATATAGCCAGGGTTGCCTCCCGGGTCATTGTTATACGCCTCCCCCGCTAAGTTTCCGTAGTGATTCCTAAACCACCAGTAGGATGTTGGGATCCCGGTTTCGACTACGTTAAATCCGATGACCCCACCGGAAGAAGTTGCGAATCGGACTTTAAATATTTGAAGCGCTGGATTTTGGTTTATAACACTTGAAGCCACTGTGAGTGTTGTAGCACCTGAAGGAATGGAAAGTGTGTAGTCACCATTACTCAGTGACGTCACTGTTGTAGTTCCTGAAATCGAGAAACCTTGGGACGTAGTACTGGCAATTTTGTAATACTGCGCCTGAAGTGTACCCCCGGTTATACTCAAGGTGTAGTTACCCACTCCTTGATTTTGAATAGTAGTTGAAGCTGTTGTGGTTCCTACAATCGAGAACGTACCACCTGACATAACTACACTCGAAGAACTCGCGATACGCACTTGTGCTTGACGCTGGTTTATTCCTGTAAGTGCAGTGCCATCAAAGTCAGTAGCATAACTCCAGTATTCACCGGCCGCGCTCGCGAACGCTCCATATATATAGAGCGAGCCGCTAACAGCAGCATTATTTTGCGAATATAGAGAAGCAGTCGAATTGAGGTTGGTTGTGTTAGCTGAAGAATTCCATATGCGAATATTTGTACCGGCCGAAAGTGCGAGGGTGCCGTACACGTCCCCTCCAGTGGACTTCGTATTTAAGCTGTAGCTACTGCCGGAGGCAAGATAGAGCGTTGAAGATGAAAGTGACGTAGCATTCCCGCCAACACTATTGGTAAAGACTCCACCTACAACAAGTGTAGTGCCGCTCGCAACTGCAAAACTCGCGGCGTTAGTAAGCGACATTTGGTTTGTAGAGGTAGCGTTTGCAGTAATTGTCCAACCTCCCGACACTGAGTCAAAAATAGTAGTATAAAAAGGAGAGTTACCTGGTGTGACTGAAAAACCTGTGGTCGTTGCAACAAAACGAACCGTGCCGTTATTATGTGCAAACGCTCCCCCACTATTTATCAGTGACCCACCCACTGCAAGCACTCCAGATGGAAGTGTCGTAGTACCCGTTTGGAAGGTAACGGTGTTAGACGAAGTTGCATTCAGGTCTGTAAAGCTCCAGGAACCAGCCCCTGAACCGGCAAATAAAAGATTATATGCACTTGAGCCATTGAGTGTGAGAGTTTGCGCAGTTGAGGCAGTCAACTTAAGCGTCCCGTTATTGTGCGCAAAGGAACCTCCGTTTTTAGTAAACGATCCACCTACTGCAAATACACCCGAGGGTAATGTGAGCGCACCTGAAGTTATGACCACTTGCCTCGAAGAAGTAGCATTTAAACTTGCAAATGACCATGATCCCGAACCATTAAAGGTCATGTCATAAAAACTAGAAGCGCCTGGGTTAATAGTTTTAGTCGAAGATGTAGTAAATAATACAACGCCATTGTTGTGTATAAACGTACCTGTTGAGCTATCGAAGGACCCCCCGACGGTTGTTGTTGCGGTGGGGAGTGTCACCGTACCGGTTGCAACCGTCAGGTCATTACTCACCGTAATTGTCCCTCCTGAAAAGGCCCAGTTCCCGCCCACTCCATTAAATGTCAGATTATAAAAATTAGAAGACCCTGGGGTAATAGTTTTTCCCGTAGTAGTTGCGGCAAAAGTAACGGTGCCCGCCTGAGCCACAAAGGAGTTATTGTTTGTCCAATTACCGAGGACCGTGAGCCCATAGTTACTGGCACTAGCATTCAGAGTGTCATCCGAGCCAATGGTAATATTTGTAGCTTTTACGTTTGAACCAAGTTGCACAGTTTTACTACCACCGTCCACAATCACATCCCCCATGTCTTGTTTTGCTGCAGTACTATCACTCCACGTGTTAGTACCGCTGCCCATAAAAGTTGTAGAACCAGTACCGTGAGAAAACGCCCCACTTGCACCTACAGACAAACTTCCGGAAAGTAAGATATTGTTTGTACTATTTTGGAGAGTTCCAAAGTTAATAGACAGCGTGCTACTAGCATACAGTGGACTGAGCAGGGTCCATGTTGCACTTCCCGACGTTTGTCCAAAAGTCACTATGTTAAATGAAGCGCTCGATGTTGCTGTACTGGAGTCTACTGTCTCACTCGTACTTGTAGCAGTAAAAATCACACTGGAAGTGCCCTTAGTAAAGACAGCATTGTTTTTCCAGGAGCCGCTCACGGTCAAGGTGTTTGCGTCTGCAATAAGCTGACCATCAATTTGAATATTTGGCGTTGTAAGATTTCCTCCCGAAATTCCTGGCTCATAAGTAGTACCAGACTTGATAAGGAGTCTTGCGGTCGAGCAGGAAGACGCGGCACAAACATTTAAATTTCCTCCTGAAACTGCGTCAAAAATAGCACTGTTTCCCGACACAGAGTTATCATACCGACCGACATCAGTGTTAGTGAGTGTCGGATTATCATTCGATCCTAATGTTAAATGCATTTGATACAAACTCATGCCGGTTATGTCGCTTGTGCCGGTGTATTTTGTAACTGCAACCGCACGAGCGGAAGCGGTCGTGGTGCTCACAAACACCGTCACAATATCATTTTGAAACACGGTAACATTTGGAATAGTCCACGTGCCCCCCGAAATGGTGCCCGTCTTCCCAGATTGCAATACACCGTTGACCGCAACCGAAACAGTGCCACCTGTCACGTTTGTTGTTTGGTCAAATGCTTTAGCAGTACCAGAGACGTTAATACCTTGAGCCCAATTTACCGTCCAGTCATTAAGCGTTGGGCAACTACCTGCGGCGCACGTAAATGTTGCTTGAGTTTGGAGTGTGGTATAGATAGTACGATTTAAGTTACTAATACTGACCGAAGAAGAGGTGGTGGAGAAACCTGTTGAATTACCTGGCAGGTCTACATCAGGTACAAGGGCGTATATGCTTGAAGCAGTCAGATAGTAGACTCGGTAGACAATATTTGTAGATGCCGGACGAGTATCTGACCACGAAAATGTTGACCACTTGGGACCAGTACCACTACTAAAGACAATGTCGGACGATCGAATAGTTTTAGGGTTAGTGTCAGCTTCCGAGAGTGACGCAACACGAACGCCTTGTATTCCTTTTCTAGTTGCAGGTACCGACCCTGTCGAGCTACTCATTGCAAACACTAAGGAATTAAAGAAGTCCGAATTAACTACAGCAGGGAAAATAATTGAGGAGAAGAATCCTGTATCATTTGTTGTAAGACTGCTATAACTTCCGGCTTGCCCGTACTGCTCCGTAGCACCACCGTTTTTACTCCAACCCTGAGAGGGTTCAGCGTTTGCTATTGACGCAGGTGCGGCATACAAAGCTCCCAGGAAGAAATAGTCCCCAGCAACCGTTGCAGTTATACGATCTGTGTTAGTGGTCGTACTGTGGGTAAAAGATGCATCTTTTTCTGCTTCTGTATCCCAAGTAAGTGGAGTCTGTAGCGTTGGGTTCATTTTTGTGCTTGTAGAGTTTTGCAAACGGATAAAGTCTCCTTCCGGCAGTTTCACTACAGTGAGCGCAGTGCGGTCGACATAGGTTCCCACTTGGTTTGCATCAATCGTCCACGCGGCGGTCCCTATACTACGTGCAACTTGTACAGTCAGTACTTGGTTTGTTGTAGTTGATTGTATTATCATCCCAATAGATGCTGCGCCTTGGTAGTCTCCGTCTGCATTACCGTTACCTCGCATATATACTGTGGTAAAACTTCCTTCGATGTCTGTAGTATCTAATTTGAGCTTTTGGTCCACCATTGTCTCGGTATTCGTTGTCTTCAAAGCGCCATACGTGTTTGCAAACACGAGGTAATGGCCTGCGGCTTTAAGAGTAAGTGCACTTCCTCCTGTCGAGTGGCCATATGCTGTCGTATCAATTTCATCCTCTCGGTCATAAGTAACTGGAATCCATGAGGAAGAGCTGGGACCTGTTTGCTTTGCAGTCTTACTCAGTCTGGCATAACTCCAGGCGTCATCAAGTTTTAAAAGCTGAATACCCGAGGTGTTATCCATGCGAAGTATACCGGCCGCATTTGTGTCGGTTTTAAACGATTGAAGAATAAGGTTTGTGTTGTCTGCAGGCGCTTTTATTATTGCCCCACCGGATGTAAATCCTTCAAAAGCACCGGTTATTCGACGTATAAAACCTTGCGACCAACCAGCTGATATATTACTTCCACCCAGGTTTATATTGGTCTGTATTTCTGAGCGATTTGTAGTACCACCCACCCCGGTAAAGAGTAGGCCATACATAACTGCATAATGTCCTTTTTGCAGTCCAATTGTCGTTGTACCACTGAGAGTATAAATACTGTCTCGGCGCACAGTTGTGTCCCATCCATTATCGAATACTGCAGTAGTTATAGATTCGCCTGCGGTTGCTGCACGAAATAATGCAATATTTCCAGTGGTAGAAGTGGCAGTTACACTACCACCCGAGGCACCGGTTAGAATCAGTGTGTTAGTTTTAAATTGTTCGGTAGTTGTTTGAAACCAAGTCGAAGAAAGGACAGTAGTATCCACCGTAAAGCTTTGCGCAGTTCCCCATAGCGAGTAGGCGTTCCCCCCAGTTGGGTCTTTAGCACGAATGCGCCACCAGTAGGTCGTGCCGGTAGTAAGCACATCAGCCTGTTGGACTTTGAAACTAATAGTATTACCCGACACAAAGGGTGATACGTCTGTTGAAGAGGCTGTGTTAGCAAATCCAGAGTTAGTTTCAGAAGTACGAGTTGTAACCCCAGTTAAAAAAGTTGCGTCTGTTGACCATTGTATTTGGTAGACCAGTCGGTCACCTTGAGGGTCAGTTGTTGTAAAGGTAAAGGTTGGAGAGGTTGTCGCCGTTTTCTCGTTATCAAACAAGCTGACCAGCGTAGGCTGTGCAACCGAAAGTGCCCACGATACGGTCCAGTCACTAAGCACAGGAGTTGCTGATGCCTTTGTAAAGTCCGCGCGTACTCTAATAAGGCTGTATATTGCTGGATCAATTCCTGTCAAACTAATGGGAGAAGTCGTAGTGCCTGCCGCGTTATTTGCTAGGTCAACATCAGGAATAACTGCCCATGAACTTGTGGAGGTAAAGTATTCCACATGATAAAGAATAGTGCCTCCAACCTGTGTATTGGTCCAGGATACTGCACCCCAAGAATTTCCTGTAGTGTGTGAGGTGTAATTTATTGAGGGAGAATAAATTGTACCTGTTGTGTTTGCGCCTGCGAGCTGTACATCATTTGTAACCGTAGCTGACACTTGAGAAAGTGTGTCATTTGCAAACTGTGCCTGTGTAGTTTGAAACCATGTTGAGACTATAACTGAGGTATCGATAGTAAAGCTTTTTGCCGAAGAGTAGGAGCTCCAGGTGTTGGTCCCCGTTGGATCTTTAGAACGGACGCGCCACCAATAGGTTGTGCCATTACTAAGACTTAGTGTTGGGGTGTACTGAACAGTTTGACCGCTACCAAATGGCGCTTTATCTGCCGGATTAATAGTATTAGCGAATTTGCTAAAGTTAGACACCGAGTCTTCGTTAATTACAGTCGATGCAAAGACAGAGTCAGTACTTACCTGAATTTCATAGTGTATATCTTCCCCGTTATCGTCTGAGGACGTAAAAGTAAAAAAGGGTGTAGTGCTTGCAGTCTTTTCGTTATCAAACATAGTCTTAAGTACAGGCACGTCGGGAGTGTTGTTTGTGACGAGCATGGGATAGCCAATATAATCCTTCAGCACTTGCCCGTTTGATTGCACCATACGAAAACAATAGTCTGTACCCACCGTCGCCCCATTGTCTTGCAGTGTCCAATCCCATTCCCCATCCGCTCCAACAGTCACGCTATTTGGTGTTACCGCCGAAGGATTTTGCTCTTCATAAGTCTCTTTTATCGTTGACACCGATAGCGTTGTGCTCGACAATGTGGCCCCGGCTGTCACGCTAGCGTTGTCATACCCACGCCATAGCGTACTACTCCCAATCGCCCCAACATCCGTCCACGCAAGAGCTAGCCCACATGTCGTTCCTGGAGCATATTGAAGTTTAAAAGAGTCTGAGCCCGCAATGGTGTTAACGTTGGCCTTAAGCGCCATACGCACACGAAGTACGTCGCCCGATTTGACTGAGTTACCGGTCGTAATCGCGTCCCCCTCGTTTAAATTAACCGGGCCAGCGGGCCATGGGTCAGTCGGTGGCTCGCCGTTTACGTTTGCATACCACCGATGAGTATCTTGTACATAGGAGCTTTGTGCCGACTTGTGCCATAACATTACTATAGCGGGAATGTCTTCGGTGGTAGCTCCCGCTCCAGATTCTGCAACAGTGGTCACTGTCACTACATCATTGACCGCTAAATTACGAAGCAAATACACCAAAGATCCTGAAGAAACTCTTCCCGTTCCTGCGGCTGCTTGAAAATGTGACTTTGTCTGGGCTCCTGTTTTTGCCAATCCATTGACCGAAATTGAGGTAATCTGATTTGTCGAGTTGGAGGAACCTGCATGGGAGTCATTGAGTGCTGCTAAATAATCCCCCGCCTGAAGCACCGTAATTTGATGGGAGTTCGTCGTGGTTGAATGTGTATATACGGTCGCATCTATTATAGAATCCGATGTCCAAGCTGAAGAGGTTGCAATTGTAGGGTTCCAGTCAGTACCTCCGAGATTCGTTGTTGTTGTACTAACATATATTCCTGACGTTGGCAATTGTTGAATATATATAGACGCTTGGTCATTGCTAACGGTCAGTGTTCCTGCAGTTCCTGCTTGCAACACAGTGACACTGAGTTGTTGATTTGTTGTCGATGCGGTGACCACCCCGCTCCAATGAAGCGAGGAGTCAACAACCCCGGCACTGTTTGCAATATATCCTTGTTTAAATTCGCCACCTGAGGCCAGCACACCATTTAAAAGTATGTCTGCTTTAGGGTTTGCGTTGGTTACTGCACCATTGTCAGGAATATTCACAAACACCATATACGACCCTGCCGCCGCAAGTGTGATAGTGGTCGATGCACTGGCATTGTTATGGGTATAATTTGAATCCTTTCTACCGAGCGTCGAGTTGTCATACCAAGCGAGAGTCTGTGTTGCAGCGGGGTTAATGTTGGCACCACCCGTCGTGGTGGTTGCTACGCCAAAATACACATTTTGGTCATTGCCGATATATTCTGCATACATACTGGATTGAGTTCCAATATTCACCGCATCAGTCGCGGTCGAGAGGTTGTGTACATACGCTTCGATATAGTCTCCCGCATGTAACCCTCGAAGGAGTACATGCAGGTGTCCCGAAGATTCGTTATATGCACCAGTTGTTCGAATAAATGCACGCCCAACTCCAACGTTCACTTTACCGCCATTTACACGTATATCAGTTTCAAGTGATGTACGAGTTGCATTGACATCACTTCGCTCAATAGGCACAGTTACTGCAACAAGATAATCTCCCGCAACATTAACGGTTAACTGCGAAGAGTTGGTTGATGTTGAGTGTGTAAAATATGTGGAGTCATAGTCATCCGAAAGGTTCCAGGTGAGAGCGTAGGCTGTTGTACTACTTACGTTGACGCTATTTGTTGTAGCATTCCCTCCAAGCCATGCAACCCCAGTTGCAATAGACGTTGCGTCAGAAGCTATCTTCCAAGTTGCAGGTTCTGTAAAGGCGACCCCTGTTTCATCTTTTAATTGCAGGGGCCCAAGTAAGTACATGTAGGGGCTGACTTCAGGAGCTTTAAAAATATACGTAAATTCTTTCTGGGTCGTGCCATTAAGTGCTGCATGCCAAGTCAGATATATAACCCCATCGGCGCGAGACACCACTCCACCTCCAGTACTTCCAAGTGTGAATCCCTCTGGCAAAGTCTCGACTACGTCCCCAGTAAATCCTTGTGGTGCTGAAACGCTTACATGCATTACATACGCAGAACTTGGGAATATACGAGTTGGTCCCTCACGAGTTATGACAAAGGGCGCGTGCACTTTCGAAATGAGTGTTGCAGTACTACTGGTTACAATATTTCCGCTGTCATCCAAGCGAGACAATACCGCCGTATACACTCCCTCTCCTTGGAGTACATACTCGGAGACGAAGTCGGGAAGGGTCGTAATATTATTATGACCACATCCTCCCCCGCTCACAACCGGTACATCGCTTGAATTTCCACTTGGGTCAGTTACAGTGAGGGCCAACTGTGCGTCACACATTGTGTCGCCCATGTCATCCAAAGCAGCGATAGAGAGGTGTGCAGTAGCACCTGGCTCATAGGAAGATTTGTCAGGATTCATTGCCAATTCTCCCCAATAAAAACTAACTGTATCTTTATAACTCGAACCATTTTCGTCCATCGACAATTCAAGTGAATATTTGCCTGGTCGAAAATCACGTGGTTGTTTTTCTAATTGCAGTGACCATTGGTCGTTGTCTTCATACTTAATATTGACCGGCAGATGTTCAATTTCGCCTTGAGCGTGACGCAACTGTGCATTGCTAACGTGGTAACTTGAGGTTCGTCTAAATAAAAAGTCTTTGACTCGTGTAAAAAAATCTCTCTGGGTTTTAAATTTAAAATGAAACTTGGGTAACTCATCAACGTTGAAATCAGTTTTTGGTGAGACTTGCTCATTAATAAGATCTTGAGGAGGTTGAACTTTTTTAACTTTGACTTGCGCTTCTAAGTATCTTTCATCATGGAGGTGCATAGAATTACTAGCGCCTTGATAGTTTTCCCCCTGTGCCACCAACACAAAACGCCGTGAGTCAGTGTCTGGACTGCTCAGTATTGTTTTGAAGTAGAGTGTTTGGCCCGGCAAAATAGTAATTGCTTTTGCAGTAGTAAATGCTTGGCTATACCCACGGGGCAACAATTCGTCGACTTTTGAGTCTCCTGAGTTTGAGGCAATAACCTCCGTTGAAACCCACGCGTCAGTGTAGGTCGTGCTAGTTGATACGCCGACAGACACTGCGTGGACCAAACAATTATTTTTTGTATCGTTAAGAGACGCACAGACATACTGCTCATGCGTAGTCGTACAAGAATACTCTCCGGAAGTACTCGCAATACCCCAACCCTCTTGGCAAAAATATGTAAGGTCACTGTACTGTGTGGTAGTGGCAATACTGGGTACGTTTCGTAAATATTGTGCTACGTCTAACACTGTACCCTGACCTCCAGGAAATGCAGTCACCAACCTGAATGTGTCACTTTTCTTTTTTGTATTAGTAATGCTTGCATACACAGTAGTTGAAGTTCCCGAAGCAGGATACACTGCTCGGTCTACTCGAACACTCAGAGAATCAGTTAGTACGTTTATATAGGGAAAAGATATAGCTTCACCATTTTTTTGAATCAATAAGTTAGCCTCTGCAGTGCCGTGAGCAAGTTCAAACGACACATTGGTGGGAGCGTCGGTCGGATCGTTTGCATTTCCCGATAAAACATCTTGAATTTGGTCTACATACACTGCGTCTATCCATACCGCCTCTACATACAGCTGGGCAGCAGCACCTCCATCCCCGGGTTCATATTCAAATACAACACGCACATCACTGAGGTCATTCCAGGAAGAAATGTCGTCAAGCTTTTGCCTAAAATAACCACCGTTTGTTGCATTCGAAATTTCTTGATTCAAAAATATTTCTCCCCCACTTCGCCATCGCCCATTATGAAAATAGCGCACCGACAACTTGCCATCAATGGTCCCCAATTCTTGTGTCAATTGTGCAAAAGAAAATGTAAGTTCAGCCCCTGTAAATTCTTTGTCTTTAAGTGCCCCTCCAACAGTAAATCCATTGAACTCCAAAGTATGACACGCGGTCCCCAGTACCGCACAAGATGCAACAGTTCCTGAAGCATCCTTTGTAACGGAAGCTGTGCGTAAGGTTGAAGGTGTAGGAGACACGACTGTCGGGTCCGGGTTAGAAACGGATTGTGTTGTAGTTGCAGAACTTGAACTCATAGCACTTGTTGCAAAGACCTGAGTAAACACACTATCAAACAAAAAAGAACCGACGATATGCAAATCTGCAAAAATAGTGGGCACAAGACCTCGCATACTTGTTGTAGTGGCTTCGTTTTGTTTGGGTGGTACCGACTGAATCTCACTTGAGCTTGCAGATAGTGTTGTGTTTGTTTGTAAAAATAAGGAAGGCACTCCAGTTTGCGGTACTTCGCCCGAAGAAGAACTGGTTGATACAGGCACTAGTTGTACCGGCGTCGGAGTACTCCCAGAGTTGACACTTGTACTTGAGGTGTCAGTGGTTGAAGCCGCATCAGTTGGCAACAAGGGGACAGAAGTTTGAGTGGGTACACCAGAGTCACTCGGTACATTATTTTTGGGAGTACTAGATGCAAGAAATAGATATGCTGAATTACTCTTAGAAAAACTGGCAAGCGGGGCTTGTGGGGATAGATCTTGTGTTAGAGCATTTTCGCCTTGCGACCAACCTACGGCCGCAATATCCGTGGGGAAAATATGCGCAGTTTTATTTTGTCTAAAAGCAAAGACAAACCCACTACTCAGCCAAAGAATATACGCTATACCCATTATCGCTAGGAGTACTATACTTCTGTTTTGCCAATTTTTTAGCCTCCTTTTTTTCTGCAATTGCATGTAATGTAAACACGTACTATGCGCTTGCGCAGTGCACCGTTTATACTCTTATTCTATCACTACAATTGCCTACTTTTAGCATCATCCTTGTGCATATTCCACCTTGAAAACAAAAGCTAAAATAGTTACAAGCTCTCAAAAATTACCTTACTGATTTCGCACCATTTTTTTAAGTTCTTCAATGCTTGTATCAATGAGCTCTTCGGAGATATCCAACACTTCTTTTATGTTTTCAAGCAGATCCCTTTCTTGGGGTGTTAATTGGGGTTTAATATCAAAATTTTGGATTAATTGTTCGAACTCTTCACGCATAGCTGAAAATATCCGGTCATTTTTATCCCGTACTTCAAGTACTGCTTGGAGTAGTTTTTCTTTTTCTTTTCGCATATTCTTTTTAGCCACAGTAAGGGAAGTAAAAAGGGCCCCGATAATGATAGCAAACAGGACCAAACCATACCCTGCATATCCAAAACCTGACTGCGTGGGTTGGGGTGCTGCTTCCTCAGCTGCAGCAGCGCCTTTGGGCTTTGCTACCAAAGGTAGTGTTAAGTCTTTTTTTGCTTCATAAAAATTGCCTGCTTTATCGTATGCACGCACCGTCAGATGCTGCAGACCTCCCCCTTGGGGTGGCACAGGGTACGTGCCGTCCGTTATATCTTTAGCGTTGATAGGTACTCCCGTTGAGGTCCCAACACTTAACACATAATGATCCAAGCCCGAGAGTTGGTCGTCGGTTTTGAAGGTGAGTTTGGGGAGACCCCCCGCAGTCCCCGGCTCTTGAAGGGCAATATCAAAGGGTAAAGGAGGTGCAGTGTCGACTTGTATCTTAATTTTACCAACATCACCCCAACCAAAATCATTTTTTGTTTGAACGAAAAAATATGAAACACCGTCTTTAATGCCCGTCACAGTTTGAGTCGAAGTCGCTCCCCCTTTGAGCTGAACAGTTGGAGTTTTATTATCCAAATCGGACAATAATGTTCGTACCGCTTTAATATCGGAGGTTATTTGCCAAGAAAAAACTGCGGTGCTTGTCCCATACCAGGTGTCTGGTTTTGGATGTGACGAAGAATTTACAATAGGTGCAATAGGAGTAGCGCCGTCGGTGGTATCTGCTTGTGTATCCGCCGCAGGTGGGGGTGGAGGTAGAGGCTGGGGTGTGGGTTTGGGAGCGGGCGCTGCAACCGCTATTGTTCCCCCTTTACCTTCGGTATATACATCAGTTCCCTTACCATCCGCCGCTAAAATTGACCCTTTAGTAAATGCAATCGCAGCCGAACCCACAGCTTTACCTTTAAATACTATAGTTAAAATTTTTCCTGAACTTGTAAATGCTGTTGGAGTACCACCGCTAAATGCTATCGTGCCGTCAGTATTAGAAAAAGTTGGGTCTGCAGTCCATAGAGAAAAAACTGATCCATCTTTTGAAATGCTGTCTACCGTTACAAACTTACTATCAAACGTGAGACTTCCATCCGAAGCATTAACACTATCGGTCCCCGGTTCAATCATTATTTTGACTGACAATTTTTCACCTATAGACACCGGACCACTGAGTGGCGACAGAGTGAGCGTAGCTGCGAATGTGGTAGATGGAAAGACAAATTGAGAGATAGTAACAGCAAGTACAAATATAGGGAGCGCTATATGCCACGTACAAAGAGCTCTCATCAGATAATAATATCGGCTAGTGTATATTTTTGAAACACGAACAGGTGGGATAGCCGCGCAAATGCAGATTTACACGACCGTGATAGGAATGCGAACTCCTTTATTTTGTGTGCCTTTTAAAGGCAAGAAAAGCATCAAGACGCCTTCACGCATTTTTGCTTCAGTCTTTTCAGCATCAATCTCGGCCGGAAGAATAATTTGGCGGTAAAATGTTCCCCACGAACATTCTTCGAGCACATGTTCTTTTTCTTTAGTTTCTATGTCGGGGTGGTTAAAGTGTTCACCACTAGGTTTTTCCCGCTGACCTTTAATAGTTATCGTGTCGCCTTCACCGTCTATGGTTACACTAAAGTCACTAATACTTGCACCGGCAATTTGCGCGTATACGATAATTGCGTTGTCCGTCTGCAAAATATCAACCTTTAACTGCTCTGCAGGAGCTCCAGCATCGGCTGCTGGTTTTGCTTGTACTTGTAACTTCTCCTTTTTTTCATCTTCGGGAGAAGTTGGTACGACTTTTTTATCTTTGAGTCTGTTAAGGAATGAGGACATGTATAGTAGAAAGTATACGCTAGACTCCTCTCCTCTTACCGCGTACCTGTGGATAGTGTAGTGCTAGTTGAGGTTGCTTCCGTATGTGTTTGTGTAAAGACAGTTTCGTGGGTAAAGGGATATATACGAGCAATTGCCTGGCCCACAATATAGCGCCTAGGCACCGGCCCCCATACACGTGAGTCAAAACTGGAATTTCTATTATCTCCAAGTACGAAATACTCATCCTCTCCCAAAGTTGTAGTACCATTTTGTTTTCGAGCCTGGTCGGTTTGTATATAGGGCTCCATAAGTAATCGCTGTTGTGCTCTTCCCGATTGTACAAATACGCTACCATTGTTGACCACCACTGTGTCTCCTGGGAGACCAATTAAACGTTTTATAAAAAAAATCGAAGGGTCCAACGGGTAGTTAAAAACAATTACATCTCCACGTTGGGGTGGACGAAAGTGGTAGCTTACTTCATCAATAATCAGGTAATCGTTTGAAGCAAAAGTAGGGACCATTGAGTCTCCACTGACTATAAAAGGCTCGGCTATAAATAACCGTAGCCCCCCAACAATCAAAGTTGCGATCACAACTATTTTAAGTACATCCAAAAAAACACCCATGTACATATGCAACAATATTTTCTTTTCTTGCCCGAGCATGAAATGTAAATCTACTTTATTGCTTCTATCGGAAGAGAGAAGTAAAAGACCGTTCCTTGATTTTCGACACTGGTAAAACCTATGGTGCCCCCATGCATGGTAATAATATTTTTAACTATAAAAAGACCGAGGCCCGAACCTGCCGGCCTGAGGGTAGACGCATTATCCGCTCTAAAAAATTTATCAAAAATACTCCCCTGTTGCTTTTCAGGAATTCCAATACCCGAATCTTTGACCGAAACAATTACATTCTTTTCTTTATGTTCGGCTGTTATGACTATTGTGTCGCCATCCTCACTGTAGTTAATGGCATTTTCTAGTAAGTTTTGGACCGCACCTCGAATTTTTTCCACATCCGCTTTGACCATTGGAAGCGGCGGCGTAGGTTTGGTAAATTCAAATGTAATTTTTCGCGCATGTCCCAGAGCTACAAAACTTGCTATAACATTTTCTATAACTGCTTCAATTTGAAATGAAGTGTACGTATAAATCATTTTTCCTGATTCGATTTTCATAACCACAAGCATTTCGTTAATGAGCGCAATCATGCGCTCATTACTTTCAAAACCACTAGTGAGGAGCTCCCGTTGCTCGGAAGTAAAGTTTTTCTCTTCTTCACTCAAGAGCGCAGAGAGTATCCATTTTAAAGCCGTAAGGGGGGTGCGCAATTGATGCGCCGCAACTGAAATAAACTCAGTTTTTGCTTGGTCTAATTCCATGAGGTGTTTGTTGACTGCGGCCAATTCGTCGACATTTTTCTTGAGTTCTTGCGTCCTCTCTTCTACCTTTTTCTCCAAAGTAGTACTAAAATCGCGCAACTGCTCAGTTCGCTCCGCTATTTTCCTTTCCAGCTCTTCCCGACTCATAAAGGCCAAGTGTTCGAGCTCGAGCACCCCATCAGGCACAATACTTAAAAAGGTTGTAGTAATGGTTTTATCGTAGGTATTTTTAAAAAATTCATAGTCACTTTGACATTGCGCAATTACTTTTTCTTTCCCTACTTGCGTGCTTATATCTTCAAAAAGAGCTTGGTACAAATGTTTGTACTGGGATTGAATAATCGCAGTAGAGGTTTGGGATTGCACTTGACGCATTGCAGCAGAGTCAACAGTAGCCCCACCCACTACTTTTTGAAATGGTGTCCCATACGTTGCCTGCTTCAATACTTTTTGTACCCTAGCCACGCCTGCATGTTGGAGCGAGTAATCAATCAAAAGCTGCACAGCCATGGAACACACCTCAATCATTTGGTCTTTTTCAGATACAAAAATAATCTGGAGTGGTTTGGGCAGGGGCCTATTTTTAATAATAATTTTACACTTGTCTCTGAGGGTTTGGGTACTGAAGGAATTAGTGACACTGGGGGGTGCGTGAGTAATGATCCAGTGCTCTAGATTCAAATAGGCGTGAAGTAATTGCACGTTTTTCTCTGGTCCTTGAAGAGCGAGTGCATTTACTACAGCCTCCTTTTGTATAGCCGCGTCATGAGGGTTTATACACGCAAGAAGGTAGGTAAAAACATCATTGAGGGCTGGGTACGTATCTTGTTCTTTGGGGGCAAACACCCCTCGCAATTGTGTCAAAAAAGTCATGCATTTTCATTGTACCGTAAAAATGTTAAGCTTCCCACCTTTAACTAAGTGCAGACAATTAGGGTCGAACCAGGCAAGGCTTTACAATCTATTATTGAGGACGTTGAAACAACTTGTGAATTCTTTTTTAGAGTGGGTAAGCTTTTGAACTATCTGTTACTGTCTCACCTTATTGGAGCTGGCACAACCACTTTTGTGGTGGGAGCTAGCGTAGGTTTAGAGACTGGCGCGTGCAAGAGAACTGGCAACAATTTAGTCGATGTAGCATGCAATAGCATGTATGCAGATAGCGTTGAGGTTGACAATCGTAGTGTCGAAGTAGCGCTCGGTGCACCTGAGGTGGATGCGGGGGTAGAAGGTGATGTTAGTAGCGGCATAGGATCTGCAACTGAGGGTGATGACCCTGTCACACTAAAAACAGTCAGGGCTGATTGGAGCATAGCAATTTGCGCATTAAGAGCATCAACAGCAGATGATACGCTACTCATTTCATCATTAAGGGTATCAAATTTTGTGCTTAAATCATGCAGCGCCACCTCATCTTGTACAAGCTCAGCAACGACCGTGTCCAATGTTGGCTCCGTGCTTTTAGAAGTGTTGGATTTTACCTCATCTGGGGATACTGACGTAGCGGATGATGAAATCGCACTTACCCTTGAATTGACTGTATCGTTCGCTGAGGCTTGAGCTTCGAGGATTACATTTGCTGCAATTCGGGTTTTTCGTCCAAAGTACCCATGGGCCGGAAGTATGTTTTCTTGAGTTTGAAAATTAATAACTGCTTTTTTGGTCTGAGTAAAAAAGTTTCCATTTACTAAACCAGTGTATACACCCTGTTCAGTTAAAAAGGTTTGCAATGTAATCACGTCACTATCATTTGTTAAACCATAGTAAAGATTGTGGTCAAAAGATGCCGCAACCACACTGGGGACAACTGTAAGTAGCGTTAGCACAACAGAAAAATACCATTTTTTATACATTCTTCTTAGTATAAAACATTTTACCACTACCTGAACCAACTTGTCCCCAACTAAATTTTGACTATAGTGGTGTAGAAGTACGGAATTCGTACAAATTTATTTACAGAAATGTATGTTATATGTGTATACTTACTAACGTATTATTAATTAGTTTAATTTGAGTATGAAACAAACTATAGCTTCGGGACTTGCAGCGACTATTGCAATTTTAGGTGTGATAAATCCAGCGTTTGCTGCCACGCCAAACATGCCCTTACATGCATCTTCTACAACAAAGACTACTGTAACAAATAGCGGGGTAACCAACTCTAAGACAACACCCACTTCTAAGAAAGTCCTTCTTGTAGGCAACGTTACCCAGAATAGTGGAGGAACACTGTCTATCCTCGTTAAAACTGATTCATATACTGTAACAGTTGGTACAGCGACAATTATAAATAAAGCCGGCAATATAATTACCCTCGGCAATATAAAAACAGGCGATAAAGTTCGTGTTCGAGGATCAGCCATGGGCACTGAAGTCACGGCTTCCTCAATACGCGATATGTCTCTTCAGAAATAGAAATAGCAACAATTGAACAGACGGAACGAGCACCCCCAGTGCTCGTTTTTTGAATATTATCCTAGTGCTCCTGGGGCACTCGCCAAACAGAACTCCAGTTTGCTATCAAGAAAATGAGAAAATGGGGATAAGGCCGTTATTATTCGATTTTAAATGTTGTAATATTATTCGTGACTTTTAGTTCTAGAGAAAAGTGGGCTCAAAAAAGTATACTGAGTAAAACCCAGAATAATAAAAATGAGTAGCGTCCCATACTCAATAATTGCAATATACTGAAGAATTGAAACACGAGTCACAAAAGCTATTGACTGTACTTCATTAATATAGGTGAGAGAGACTAGGAATTGTGATACAGCAAGTGCATACAAAAGTGGATATCGAAGCCTTTCATTAGTCGACGCAAGCAAAAAAACAAATGGGAGCGCTACAAGCGTATACCAAGGATAGACAACTGAGGAAAAAAGTATAAATGCTAGTGCAGCGAGTAAAAGACGCTCCACTGTAAGTGGGCGCAGAGCAAGTAGTCCTATCGAGCACACAAGCCCTACCGCACTTACGCGTGAGGCCCAAATTTCTGCATGCAAAGAAAATGGTTTAAAAAATGAAAGTAGCAGAGCATATGCGCTTGGGTTAAAGACCATCACCCCCACCCAAGCAGCATAACGCTCAACTAAGAAAGGTACATGCGGGAGCAGCGGCAGATAAAAAACTGCGATGATACTGAGACAGATGGCGCTATACCGCACAGCGGCTGAGAGACCTTGACGACGCCCTAGTTCAACAGCAAAGAGGGGTAGAAATAACAGCGGATATAATTTAATAAGTACAGCGGCTGCAAGACATATACTTGAGAAAGTATATCGCCTTACAGTAAAAAAATACCACGTACCAAGAAGCGCTGCGACTACATAAATGTCCAGGTGGCCACCATTAAACGATTCAAAAAGAAACATGGGGTTAATAAGCATAAGCAAAAAAACTCGTTGTGAAAACATCCGGTACGAAAACCACCAGGAGATCAGAGCACCTCCTGCAAAAAGTATTTTTGCTCCTATAATACCGATTATGGTATACAAAAAATAAGCCCCGACAAAAAGGATTTGGCCAAGCGGTGGGTAGACCGTGTACTCATTCTTCCAATCAAGCAAAGGATACAAACCTCCATCACGAAGCGCATGCAAGCTGACATGTTCTGGCGTCACAAGATATGGGTTGATGTAATGAATAGTCAAACCTCCATCCCACAAGTAACGATATATATCAGTTGAAATACTTGTTTTTGTAAACAAAAGCAATACTGCGCACAGCGCTGAAGTCGCGTACATAAAAGGCAAAATAAAAGATACAGCACGTTCGTTCATTTTTTTTACTGAATGCACGCACATACCCCAAAAAAGAAAGCTTGCGCCATAGAAAATAACAAACAAAACAGGATGTTTCATTGGATCGCCTAATGCTGCAATACCCACAAAAGAGGCAAGCAACAAAAAAAGGCCCGCACTACCCAAAACTAATTCTTTTTTGTAAACCATGTACGAGCCCAGTACTCAAGTGATAAAACGGAATCCCCTTCAGGATAGGCAAACAGCATGAGCCCAACCATCGCCATAAGTGCATACGACCATGGCCACTCTCCTGGGGTATTCAGTACAGTGAGTGAAATATTTAGCGTCATAAAAAGTGCATACAGTGCAAACCAGCGTACTTTGACCCCAAGCACCAAAGCCAATCCTATAGCGACTTCACTCAAAAATATACACCACGCAAAAAACAAAAAATGTGGAAGTATCACGTGCTCTGTAAAAGCTGTGTATAGGCTCCAAACAGGATGCGTTATGGATAATGAAACCCAGTAATATAAATTTTCCTTAGAGTCAAGTCCAAAGCGAGGAAGCATCTTCCACGATGCCCCTTGTAGCCACAGCAAACCAAATGACACTCGCACGAACGCTATTATCAGCTCTGCCTGCCTCTCTTTGATTGCTCGGTACATACAACTACTATAGCGTATCTGTATAAAATATAAACTGAAGAGCAGAAAACATATCTATACCCGCTCTAACGCTTTTGCGAAAGTTACCGGATATTTTTGAAACCCCAAGTCGTGGAGTAAGCACCATGGGCACCTCCACTACAATCGAATTGAGTGCCAAAGATTTTATGAGAGTTTCCGTGGGGAAACGGAACCCACGTGGCCTCACATCGAGCCGTTTCAATAACGAAATTCGCATCATCCTTATTGGCCCTAGGTCATGTATCCTTTTTCGAAAGATACTGTTTATTATTACTAGTACGATTTGGGTGCCAATTCGTTGACGCCAGTGCAAATATTCCCTGGCATTTATTCTATTACCGAGCACGACGTCAGCCCCCTGTTCGAGGCTAGAAAAAAAATCACCAAGAACCTTATAGGAATATTTATTTCCTGCATCAGTAAATAAAATGTATTTTGACTTTGGATAATACTTTTCAATCGCACCTACTGCAGCATGTACCGCACTGTCATACCCGCTTTCAGGAGCCATAACGAACGGGACGCTTCGCTCTGTTAAGATATCTTCAATAGAGTCGATATTGCGAGGGTCTATGCTTACAATATACTGTTGGATTCCGTATGACGCGAGCGCATCTAAAACCAAGGATATATTTCCTGCTTCGTTTAAGACGGGAATAATAGCAACAACACGCATGCCTAAGTGAGAATTTGAAGAAACTGAATTCATTCTAATATAATTGTAGAGGCAGTATATGGTATACGCAAATTATAAAAAACCACTCCTGCGTGCAAGGAGCGGTGTATGTGAGTCAACGTATATCCGTGTGGCTTTTAATTTTCTCAAAATGCAATCGCAAAAGGACGCGAACAAAAGAGAAAAGTATATTCAGCGGATACAAAGGGTGTTTTTCTGGGTAAAAATTTGATTTGGTCTGTTTGCTAGTCATACTTTAGGTATCCTTTTAGAGCAACTACGAAAACAATAGCATTAATCTCACTTATGTCTAGTCACCGTAATGTATTACGACCTTCGCAACACCCCAGTAACATATGTATAAGGATAAAATCATAAAACTACTTTGTGCGGGCACTTGGGGTCGAACCAAGGACCTTTCGAGTATCAGTCGAATGCTCTACCAACTGAGCTATGCCCGCATGTGCTGCATATTAACAGAAAATTCTTAGTATGCCCATAGGCTATACTATACAGATTTTTTACTCACATGTTAGCAATTTTTCTTTCTAGAAACTCAAGTGTGATATACCATAACATGGCATATCGTTAATACACGTCTCTCTATCAGTAAATTACTTACATTTTATGACAAGAATTTTTACCTCCTTTGCTCTTAGTGCTTTATTGTTTGTACTTATTGCCCCACCTGCATACGCAACCGCATTTTCCAATGGTCAACGTGTCCAGGTTGCCTATGCCAGTTCGGTCAATATTGTGAGTAATCCAAACTCGCCGGGCTCAGTTATTGGCCAAGCTCTCAAAGACCACCAAGGGCACAGTGCTTAGTGAGCCAGTGTACTCTGCTGGTTCTAATTGGATACAAATATCCTTTGATACTGGAGTGACCGGTTGGAGCGTCCAAGACTTATTTGCAGTATACACCTTCTCCCGTCCCTACACCAACACCAGTTCCTACTCCAGCACCAACTACAGGTGTATTCTCTATTAATCAACGAGTAAAAGTTATTGGTGCAAGTTCTATCAATGTCGTAAGCAACCCCAAATCAAAACACCCCGGTGCAGAGCATCGAGGTATGGGGAATCAAGTTCATTTGGAAAACCAGGCCTCTTTTGACGGTTGCTCGCTTGGTTTTCTACCATTCCATAGTCCAAAATCATGTAATCAATACCATCTGAAGTATAGAGGTACCCATCTTTGAAGCTAGCACATGTGGCGCTTGGGTCAGTTGGAAGTACTGAGATGTAGGTTGGGGCAAGATCAGGAATATATCCACTTGGGCCACTCAAAGCATGAGCTCCGAAAGAAGGGCACGCTCCCCACCACAAGCTATTCGAGCGAGGAGGACCTAACCCATCCGAACCAGTAAAGGGATACAGACTGTTATTGTTTGATGCATAGAGCTCTAGAGCGATTCGTGCAATGTTGCTACACGACTTTTGGAACGAGCGTTGTTAAGAGACACTAGTACAACTGAAGCTAAAATACCTATAATTGCAATGACTACAAGCAACTCTATTAAAGTAAACCCCTCTTTTTTTGTACAAAAAACAACATGCTACAAAGTATAGTATACCTAAACTTATTATTTCCATGCAAAAGATGGGAAAGACTGGGTACAATAGGATTGGTGAATATTTGAAAAATATCAGTGGCGCGGGGCGTTCGAGTAGTGGAGCGCACACTCAAATACTTCAAGTTTTTGAGGAAGGACTTGCCATTTACTCAACAACAAAATACAACGTCAAAATCCCATTCAGAGGAATAGGTTGCCAGAATTTTGGCGGATTTTTTGTAACAAGATCACTTCAAACAAGTAAGAGAAATAAACTTTCTCTTGTTCCGTTTTTATCCTGTGATGCAATAAGGTATGCGGGTGCATCGCCTACGATACACAGGATCATCTCCTTCCTAACGCGTATGGAAGGCGTAAACCCGGACGGGTAAAGCGAATACAGTTTGGGATCAGTATTATCATCCTATATCACGATTGAACGCGATATAATCGCCAATTAGTTTTGTGCTCAATTGAGGCACAAAACGTAGTCAATTTGAATTATTCCACGAGCAGCTTCCGCTACCCGTGCCTT
>JAYVXU010000009.1:0-8128 GCA_043784925.1 Candidatus Adlerbacteria bacterium | reverse complement strand
CGAGAGTTGTTCAAAACACTATCAATATCCATACGAAAAAAGGGTATATGAGTAATGCTCTATTTTCGCATGGTTACTAATGTGGGGCAAGTCTAATGGTTATGTTTGTCAATTTCAAAGGACGGCATCGTTTTGACGACAGCAGAAATCGCTTGCAAGATTTTCCGCCAGGCTTTAATTATGGATTGCCTTTTCCGGAATTAGACCAATTATTTGTTCCTCGATAATCCCGGCATATATGTGCCGGGTTTTTTTCTACACTTTTGTTTCTTTGGCATATTTGGGTGGGTTATACTATATACATGAAAACGGTTGTTGGTGTATTGCGTGGAGGTCCTTCAAGCGAGTACGATATTTCGCTTCAATCGGGCGCAAATGTACTGGCGTCACTCGACCCTGTGCAGTATGAACCGCGAGATATTTTTATAGATCGACAAGGACAGTGGTATATGCACGGGTTGGAAGTTCCCCCCGAAAAAGCCTTGCGAGGCGTTGATGTGGCCTTTAATGTTTTGCATGGCGAATATGGCGAAAGCGGAGAAGTACAAAAAATATTAGAGTCGACCGGCACCTTATACACAGGATCAAACGCTTTTTCCTCTCTTCTCGCTTTTAACAAACATGCAACCAAGGAAATTGTGCAAAAACACGGGGTAAGAGTAGCTCACGGAGTAGTAGTTGAACCCACGCAAAATATAGAAGAAACTGCACTGAAACTTTTTCGTACTTTTCCACACCCTGCAATTATAAAGCCTTTGATCGGTGGCTCATCTGTTGGTATGACTATTGCTGACAGCTATCATTCTCTTGAGGATGGTATAGCACATGCCCGCACGGTCTCACCCCGGGTCTTAGTTGAAGAGTTTATAAAAGGGAAGGAGGCAACCGTGGGAGTTATTGAAGGTTTTCGAAACGAGAAGTTATATGCTCTTATGCCTGTTGAAATTATTCCGCCGCCGCATCACAAATTTTTTAGTTATGAAGCCAAATATAGTGGCGAAACTATCGAAAGAGTTCCGGGTAATTTTACCTCTTCCGAAAAAACAACGCTTATAGAGGCTGCAAAAAAAGTGCATGCCGCAGTAGAGGCTACACATTATTCTCGGTCTGACTTTATTGTTTCTAAACGAGGTATATATTTTCTCGAAATAAATAGCGCTGCTGCTGTCGGTATGACTAATCAGTCACTCTTCCCCAAAGCTATTGAGGCAATTGGCGCCCGCATGTCGGAGTTTTTGCACCACATTATCCAACTTGCCCTTAAGGGCAGAGGAAGGTAACCTATGGCAGTGGGCAAGCTAGCAAAAAAGAAATGCGTTCCATGCGAGGGAGGAATAGACGCCTATACTCCCAACATTGCAGAAGAAATGATGAAGGAGCTGTCGCCCGACTGGATGTTGGTTGATGATGCTCATTTGCTTGTAAAAGAAGTCCGGTTTAAAGATTTTGCACAAGCTATTGGCTATGCAAATAAAGTTGCAGTCATAGCTGAGGAAGAGGGACATCATCCTGATATGGCAATTGGATGGGGCACGGTTTCAATTGAGCTCACAACGCACGCAATAGGAGGGTTGTCCGAAAACGATTTTATCTTGGCCGCCAAAATTGATGAGATAAAGTAGTTTCTTATACGGTACCGCTTTAGTGTGAGCGGAGGTATTGTGAATTACTCTAAATACTGCTAAATTTTGGATACTGTTCGGGTGCTGCAAGTAATAAAATATGGGCCTTAGTCCGCCCAAGCTAAAGCTTGTTCGGATAAACTTAGTTGGTACCTGCCCGACTGAACGGCTTCAGTCGTTCGGGCGGGGAGCGCGTCATTTAAAATGCAGTACACAGCATACGTTCTCATTGATTCAAAAGGAAAATTTTACAAAGGTGTTACAAATAACTTAACCAGATGTTTGTATGAACACAAGAGTGGCCACACAAAAACGACTTCGAATATGCTGGATATTAGAGTTGCATATGTAGAAAAGTTTGATACCTTTGAAGATGCAAGGAGGCGTGAAGTTTATTTTAAAACGGCAGCAGGTAGACGATATCTAAAAAAACATATTGGGCCCTTAGCTTAGTTGGTAGAGCGCCTCATTTGCAATGAGGAGGTCAGCGGTTCGAATCCGCTAGGGTCCACATAACCACAAAACCCTCGCAATGTCGAAAGACACTGCGCGGGGTAAACAGCACTTGTAATTGCTCTAGATAGCGAAGAGCGCAAACAGCAGCAGGCTACCAACGACAATGGTATTGAACATCGTGTGGTAGGCCGTGCTGGTAAGAAGCGCTTCTTCTCGGGCGACTAGGGGTCCAAATTTTGGAACACTCTGTTCATAGGCGCGCTTATAATGGTAACCATAGAATAGACCTACCAAAATAAGGGCGAGCCCGGCTGTCAGGGGAACACCGATGAGGCAATGTATGGGGCCAAACTTAATTGACTGCCAAATGATCTCATTCCACTTTTCGTGACCTTCACGAAACATAACTTCCTCATATTTCGCTAAAAAAGGAAGGACTAATATGACTGCCCCAAAGAAGATAGGGACAAGTAGCCGGATGAGAGAGTTTGCTGACTGCGACCCTTCCATCACCGGAGCAACCAGTGGATTACCCCCGCCCTCGATGAAAATATTGAGCCAGCCATACTTCAGTGGTGGCACCAAGAGTGCGAGAGAGGCGCAGACCATGGCAGTTATGAGAAGTACTCCGAAACACTGGAAGAACATCCCGAACCGGAAACGCCCCCACACCTGCCACACAAAGCGAAGGTTGCGCCGTTCGCTAATAAGTGGTAGTACAACGTTGGCTAAAGCGAACGCGACAAGGGCAGCCTTTCCTAACAAGATAAGAATGTCCATCTTTGGCTCCTATTTGCTGATGAGTTGAACTTTTCTCTTTTTATATTATACACCAAAGACAATAAACATGTCAAGTAGTCAAGAGAAGTTTGTACCTATACAAACTTCTCTATAATGGTATGTTGAACTATGGAGAAATTTCCAAGGATACAAAAGATGCCGGAGCCAACACAGAATATTGAGTCAAAAGAATCACACACTTTTAGCGTCGAGGAGATTCGTGATCTTTTAAAGAAAATTGATGGTAAGGAGCGACCGAACCTGGCAATTAAAGAAAAGTCGGAGAATATACAAGGGGAGCTTATGTGTATCACTTTTATCAATAAGGAACGTGATACTGTTGGTGGTGTTGAATGCGAGGTCAGCTACATGGTTACGGTTGCAGGGCAAAGATACTTGCCGGATGGCAGCCCAGGGCGTATGACTTCTAAAACCTTCCTCACAAAAGATTATGACGAAGGCAAGGTACATACCGACCAACTGGCTGATTATATAAACGGAGAATGGATACTTCAAAAGTAGCCCTTATTCGTTCTTCTTAAATATCATTTTTCTTTTTTAATGAATTTCGCATACAATCAAATGAGATATTTTGTGAGAAAAGGAAGTGTATACGGATCAAGTTCTGGAAAAAGACCACTGTCTCCTTTTTTGTTTTGACGAGGCTGACAGGCTGGCTCTGCAAGACGAAGAAGATCTTTTAACGCTGCTCCGTAGTTCTCTTCAGGGTGCAGGCATCGATGTCTTCAACTCTGTTTCTCATAAATTTTGCGGAGGAGGGGAAGGTGTTACAGCGGTGTGTATCATAGGGGCATCATGCGCAGACATTCATACATGGCCCGAAAATAATACACTTGTATTGCAATGCTTTGCTTGTGGAGATAAAGAAAAAGAAGTGGGTGTGTTTATCTTAAGCATGATAGAACATCTTTTGCCTACACGAGTCTACTCCATACCGGAGCGGTCTTTTTATACAGCTATCCCTCGCATCATCCCACTAACCTGGCAGCAAATATACGAACGTCCTCATTACTAACATCATCAAATTGGATGATGTTTTTATCTAAAAAACTTTGTAGTTGTGCTAAGTAAAGTTGATGCTTCTTTTTTAATACTTGTTTGTGCAGGAATAAACACTGCTTCATCTGCTTTGACAGGAATAATTTTTGCCACAGGGGTCTGATTTTCGACAGTACTTCCGGCAACTCTTGTTTGCGCTTTAGTGGAAATGGTTGCCATTGTAGCGTATGTCGTTCGAAGTTTTGTTAACAGTGGCGCTAAAGAAACTTGTACTGTAGGAGAGCCTAAGGCACTTGTATCTGCGACTGCATGAGCCTCTGAATCTAGTAGCTTTGTGACCTGTACGGCAAGGGCCGCTGCCTCGACATTAGAGCCACTAGCTTGTAAACGAACTATAAGTGAAGTCAGATTTTGTACGTGACTAACAATATTTGCAGTAACTTTGGCTTGTGCGACTACGTCGAGCTTGCCGCGCATAGCAAGGTTCCTGGCTTCACGTAACCGTTGTTGCAAACTGTATAAGTTCCACCTAGCCTGAGCTTCGTCCGTATGTGCGACATATGCGGCAATATTTTCATTTACTTCAATTTTATATACATATAAAAGGTCATCAGGGAGTGCCGTGCTTGCGCGGTAGGAAAGAGTACCACCCAAAATTCCGACAACAGTTAAAAGCATTACGAGGAAAGCCATTGCTTCTATTCTATACCGAACTTTTTGTTTTTTGTTGAGTTATTCTGCACAGCTGCTTTTTTTAAACTTTAGGGTATAGTGAGCATATGCAAGAAAAAGGGCTCCACATAGCACTCGCGGCCGAGCGCCTTGGCACCATATTTGGTATACCCCTTACAAATACCTTGGTTACACAATGGGTTGTTATTGCAATTCTTACCGTAGTTGCAGTGATAGTTGGTCGTCGCCCCACCCTTATCCCAGGCCCTGTACAAAACTTTTTTGAACTTATATTTGAATTCGTACTCGATTATATGGAGCAAATTTTAGGCACGCGAGCGCTTGCAATTCGTTTTTTCCCGCTTATTGTGACCATATTCCTTTTTATTGCAGCCTCCAACCTTTTTGACTTCCTTCCGATTATTGGAAGTGTTGGTTTTTGGCATGGCAAGGAATTTATACCCTTATTCCGCCCCGTAAACACCGACCTAAACGCAACACTGGCTCTCGCTATTATTGCAGTCATTTCAATTGAGGTTAGTGGTATATTCATTGTCGGTGCGTGGAAATATGTTGGCAAATTTTTTAATTTCACTTCAGTTTTAGGGTTTGTTGTCGGGATTATCGAATTTGTGTCGGAGATGTCTCGTTTTATCTCTTTTTCTTTTCGTTTGTTTGGAAATATTTTTGCCGGTGAAGTGTTGCTAGCGGTAGCGAGTTACTTTATGCCCTACGTTTTGCCAGTACCCCTTATGGTATTTGAAACTTTTGTGGGTATTGTTCAAGCTGGAGTGTTTGCTATGCTCACCCTTTTCTTTATCAAACTCGCTATAGCCGAGCCCCACGGCTCGCATAGTGAGGTTGAGCTTGCATAGGAAATAGCTCCCTATATAGAAATATTAAGGGTTGTGTGATAAGGTAGGTTAATACTATTAGTAGTTAGTGTGTTGTAATAAAACATGGATATTGAAAGCACAAAAGTTATTGCTATGGCTATAGCTGCGGGTGTAGGAGTGTTGGGCCCAAGTATTGGTATCGGTATGATCGGTGGTCGCGCAATGGATGCTATAGGACGAAATCCTGACGCGTCTGACAAGGTGGTGTCAAACATGATCCTTGCTATCGTCTTTACCGAAGCACTCGGTATTCTGGCTCTCGTTGTTTCCTTTATTATTCGCTTTGTATAGTTTCTTTTAATCTATGCACGCATTGTTCGCAGCATTTGGACTCGATTGGCGACTTTTGCTCGTCAACCTGCTCAATTTTGGGCTTCTCCTGACTGTTTTATGGTATTTCTTGTACGAACCTCTAACGAGGACGCTTGAAAGTCGTCGACAAAAATTGGCGGATGGTGTCAAAAATGCCGAGGATGCTGCGCATCAACTAAAAGAAATTGATGGAGCTCGTTCACAAATGTTGTCGAATGCGGGACGAGAAGCTGACGAAGTGGTGTCGAATGCTCGCGCACTTGGTGTACAACGCAAACAAGAATTACTTCAAGAAGCAGAGGCAAATGCTACTGCAATTATGTCTGAGGCAGAGTCTCAAGCAAAAGAGTTAAAAGCGGTTGCATTAGAGGAAAGTAAACATGAAATTGCAAAACTCATTGTACTTGGAGTAGAGAAGGCAATGCAAAAATAATATGATCCTTGAGCAACAATATGCCGAAGCTTTGTATCAATTAGTGGTGGCCGCTCCCAACCGCTCGAGGGAATACCTAGAGCAATTAGTCTCTACTTTGAAACACAAAGGACATACCCAACTTTTACCCCGAATATTTTCTCAATTTGAAAAGATTCTCGAACGTAAAAAACGCTCCGAGATTTACAGTACTGAGTCTCCTGAAAAGAAGCGGACACGAATACTCCTGGAGCTCTACCGCACATTAATCAAGTAAACTAACGGCCGCGTAAGGTCGCATTCAAGAGGAAAAAGCTACATGATTCCTCAGAATCAGACAGACGCGGTACAAATTCGACTAATTCGCATGCAAAATTTTATCGAACAGTTTAAAAAAGAAATAGAACATTTCACACCTTCTGCAAAATCTCCTAACACGGGTTTAGTTATGCGCGTTGGTGATGGTGTGGCAGAAATAGAAGGTTTAGGTCAAGCGGTTATGTCTGAAATGGTTCGTTTCAAAACTGCAGGACAAAAAACTTTGCGTGAAGCAATTGATGTGGCCGACGTATACGGCGTGATTTTGAACCTCGAAGAAGAGTCTGTACGTGCAATTATTTTAGGAGATGTGTCCCTAATCAGTGAAGGTATGACTGTCGAGGCGACGGGGGAAGTGCTTTCTATTCCTGTGGGAGACGCACTCTTGGGTCGCGTAGTGTCAGCCTTAGGTGAGCCGCTAGACGGACTAGGGCCTATTAAAAGCACTAAACATAACCCAATTGAGCGTGAAGCGTACGGAGTTATGGACAGACAGTCTGTCAACCAACCACTTCACACAGGTATTAAAGCCATTGACTCAATGATCCCTGTTGGGCGCGGACAACGTGAGCTTATTATCGGTGACCGCTACACAGGAAAAACAACTGTTGCAATTGATACCATCCTCAATCAAAAGTCGGAGCCTAAAGAGACTCGGCCTATATGCATCTATGTATCTGTTGGACAGAAAGAGTCTAAGACTTCTCGTTTGGTGAACTTACTTCGAGATCGAGGAGCGCTTGAGTACTCGATAATTGTAGACGCCGGAGCAGCGTCACCTGCAGCACTTCAATATTTGGCGCCGTTTTCCGGCGCCGCAATTGGTGAATATTTTATGGACTCAGGTCGTGATGCCCTTATTATTTATGACGACCTTTCAAAACACGCCGTTGCATATCGCCAACTTTCGCTCCTACTTCGCAGACCCCCAGGCCGTGAAGCGTACCCGGGCGATGTATTTTATCTTCACTCTCGCTTACTTGAACGTGCAGCCAAATTGTCTAAGGAAAAAGGTGGGGGTTCACTTACTGCACTCCCTATCATCGAAACTCAAGAGGGAGATGTTTCGGGATATATTCCAACAAACGTTATCTCGATCACCGATGGTCAGATATTCCTCGAAACCGACCTCTTTAATAAAGGCATGCGCCCTGCAATTAACGCCGGCATTTCGGTGTCGCGCGTCGGATCTGCTGCACAAACAAAAGCCATGAAGCGTGTATCAGGCAAGATAAAGCTTGAATTAGCTCAGTTTCGTGAACTGGAAGCTTTTATGCAGTTTTCGCAAGACCTGGACCCTGACACCAAGCGTCGTATTGACGCGGGGCAACGTTTAATGGCAACACTTAAGCAAAAAAATGGCGCGCCAATAGCGTTCGAGAGGCAATCGGTCATTATTTACTCTGCTGTAAATGGCTACCTATCCCGTGTAAGCGTTCAGCATGTACCTCTCTTTGAAGAGAAGTTTCTGTCTTTCTTAGACGCAGAGTATAAAGACCTCCTGCCCACCATTGCCCAGTCTCGTGAAATTAGTGAAGCTAGTGAAACAAAACTCAAAGAGGCTTTGCAAAAATTCCAAGATACACATCCCGATTTATTCGATAATAAGGGTTTCGTAAACCCGTAATATTACGGGTTTA
>JAYVXU010000008.1:0-2446 GCA_043784925.1 Candidatus Adlerbacteria bacterium | reverse complement strand
ACTGCGTATGAGTGTATGATGGAAGAAGAGTTCCATCAGTGTGTGAAATCTTTAGAAGTTAATTTACCAAGACTTCGTATTAAGGGGTAGGGAGACGTTATACCGGGGGCGCCTACTTAAATCATTTTCAGTGAGCAAATACAGCTTGGTGACGTTACGCACTTGTGGGTTATCTCCTTGAAACAAGCTTCCAACATACTCGATAAGGGTGCCAGCAGAGTTGCCCCCGCCATAAATCACCAAGGTGTCGCCAGGAGATTGTTGTTCGTTTGATCGACCCGCAAATGCTTTAAATGCTTCGAGTGTACGACTTATTTTAGGAAAACCTTGTTGCTTATTACTTTGCTCGACTACTTTTTCTGCTCGACTACCTTTTAATTCGAAACCATATCCAGACTCACCTAAGCCGGTAACATTAACCAGTGCGTCTGTTGCAACCTCAACTTGTCGAACACCATCTGCACTTTTTATTTCAAGTGTCACCAACTTATTTCCCTTTGCATGAGGGTCGGGGTTCTTTCGAAGTCCTACGACCGTTGTTTGCAGTGCTACGTTTTGCGCTAAAATTGCTGCTTGCATGGATAATACAATTTGTAACTCTTCGTTAGTTGGATAGCGCGCAGCCGAAAGATCGTCGGGAGTATGAAGATAATCGACCGTTGTGTTGATACTGCCACCACGAGTTGACTCCCCTTCTTTTCTCTCACCTGGATACCACCTAAGTGGGCTACCGTACGCACGGACACTCTTAAGTTCGGCTTCTTTTGATGCAGGCACTTGTGGAAGTTTGCGACCACCTGAGCCTCGCTTATTCGCACTATTAAGCCGCCACGCAGCACCCTCCGGTATAGCAAAAGGACCACCCGGTTGCTGGCCCGAATCTACAATCAGTGCGCCACTTGCAACCGAGGGCTGTAGTCGCACAGTTTCCCCTAGTGCTGCAAGCCCATTTGGCCCAAGCCCGATTTGCAATAGTGGAAAATAGTCGCCATTTTGAAGTGAAGAAGTTGTTCTTTGCGAAAGGGTGTCAAAATGATGTCGCAAAAACTCACTAGTGGTGCCAGGGTCTACGGTCGCACATGCCACCATATAGGGGTTAAAAAGGGACAACAACTCTACTGATTGGAGATAGTCTCGTTCTGTGTCCGTAAGTGGGCGTTGACGCTCAAGGTCGCGCAAGCGCTGCTCAAATTGTCGACGAGGGTTTACTTTGTCTCCAGGTGCTGGTTTTAAAAACTTCTCCATTTTTTCTCCGGTACCTTTATCAGCCCGAAGCGATTCTGTTAGCGGGTAGAGTGTCTCAATAAATCGTCCCCGAACATAGTTAAAAGCGTCTTTATTTGCTCCAAGCTCAAGCGAGCCAAAGCGCGCTTGCAGTTGTGCTGCTTGCCTTTTTTCAATTTCAGCTGCAAATGAACTGTCAAAAATGTCGGGTTTATTTGCTGCTACATATTGTTTATATAGATCGAGCAACTGAGAACGGATAGCAGTGTCTCGGTCAGATTCTCCAGGGAAAGCATCGATGCTCGCTAATGCAACATCTACATCTTGCACTGCAAAACCCTCTCGGATTTTTGTTGCTGCCTCCAGCTGGCGCACTTTTATAATTTCACCAATACTTTTAAAAGCCCTTTCTCGAGTTTCAACCACCGCCTCAATGTAGTCAACCTCACCTACACTTGGCCTGAGCGTGAGCCCATCGATATATATACGCACCATTTCAGGATCTACTTCTTTTGTGACCATCGAAGCCACCTGATTCCTAAAATTTGCTAATTCAGCAGTACATGCAGCCTTAACTAATTCCAACCCTGCGCGCCTTTCGTCTGGTCGAGACGAGTCTAAAAGTGGAGTTGCTTCAAGCAACACCCTTTCAACATCTCTTTCTGGAGCCCGGAACAAACTATTGACCAGGGCAACTCTATCTTGTTTTTGTTTAGCTCTAACTGCACTTTGGAGTTGGTTAGTTAATCGTACATCTTCAACTTCTTTTCCTTCAAAACTTTCTATCTTTTGAAGTAGCTCTGGAGATTGTTCGTTTCGGACAATACCCCCATAGATATCTTTTTTTAATTCCGTTTTTCTTTTTGTCTTCCCAAACTCACTTACAATTTCTTGGATTTCTGACACCATAGCTGTGTCGTCTGATTCATTCAAAATAGCTGTGAGGCGCGCCTGGCTTCTCTCGTTACTAGTCTGAATACAGGACTTAAGATTTGCTCGTACTTCCTCTGGAATTTCTTGTGCAGTAATTGCTTTTTGTATTTTAGTTAAAAGCTGCACATCTTCAGGCACAAACGTTTTTTCTTTTAAGTCGTCCTTAGATATATACCGATTTTCAGAAATAATTCGATTACCTAGACTGTCCAGCAGTAAATTACCATTATCAAAACGTGGAGACACTAGTGCTTTGAGGATTTGTGCGGAATATGCTCCTCTTAGCACT
>JAYVXU010000007.1:0-2466 GCA_043784925.1 Candidatus Adlerbacteria bacterium | reverse complement strand
GGTACGGGCGGCGGTACGGCAAACCTCGCTACCTTGGCAACGAGCACCGGCGGTTCGGTACTCCAGGTATCCTACGCAACCGGCCGACCGGTCTGGGTGGCAACTTCCACTCTCGGCTTGAGTGCTGGCGGTGCTTCACTCTCTGCGGCGAACACCTGGACAGGACTCCAGCAGTTCAATGCACAAGCATCAACAACCTTGTTCTCTTCCTACAACGGTGCATACTTCGGCGCAACTGCAACCTCATCCTTTAACGCAGTGGGCGCACTGACACTCGCCACTCCTCTCACAGTCATTAACGGTGGTACCGGTGTTACAACTTCTACGGGTACGGGTAACTTGGTCTTCTCTGCAAGCCCAACATTTACAGGCACTTCAATCTTTACTAACCAAACGCTGAGCGGTCTTGCAAGTACGACACAGCTGAAAGTTGGAAATGACCAAGTAAGCACGATCAGCGGAATGATATTTGGTACCTGCACACTCGTACCTGTCACAATTACAGCTTCTACAACCGCGTACACCACTTGCACGAGCGCAAACGGTGTTACAAACAGCTATACAGTGTTCTTGCAAAACTCAGGGAACTTAACAACCGGTATGGTTGTTGAAGCGGCTTCAAGCACACCTACAACCGGTACTATTTCTCTGCGAATTACCAACGTTAACGTAGCTACGGTATCAACCGGTAGTGGCACACTTAACTTCTGGGCAGTTCGATAGACTATAAATTAAATTAGCAGCTTAAAAGTAATTGTTGCGCTCATGAAAAAATTCATTCTGGCAAGTTCGATAATTATGCTGTGTACGCCAATGTTCGCTTTCGCAGCATTTAATGACGTGACACTTACTTCAAGTACGGTATTCCAAGTAGGTAGTATTCCACTCAATGTATCTGGGTCCAACGCAGTAGTTGCGTCTACAACCGTAACGGCTACTTCACTTATTATCCAGATGCAACCTGGGTCAATAATCACTATTACTGCACCGAATAAAAATCAAATTACACAAGTGGGAGGTACAGGGTTTGTAAGCTCGACCCAGTGCGATGGTACCGCGTCAATCATGACACTTTCTACTCCTGCAAGCTCTGCAACGGTTACTATCACACCGCTTGGGACATTGTGTGCGACCCCAGTTGTAGTTAGTGGTGGAGGCGGCGGAGGAGGTGTATCAAGTGGCCCTCTCTCATATGGGTATGTCGCAGCTTCCAGCGCCGCAACCACTACTGCTGTAGTTACTACATCTACCACAACTATCGCATCTTTATTGCCGGTACCTAATTACACAAATAAACACTTACCGAATTTTCAGACCAGTTCCAAACCTGCCGCAGGGACTTCGAGCATATATTTTGCACGAAATCTTAAAAGAGGATCTCAGGGTGACGACGTGTTAGCTCTTCAAGATATACTCATACAAGCTGGTTTCCTACATGTTGCGTCAACAGGATTTTATGGCCCTGCAACTGTATCTGCAGTTATGCAATATCAAATAACTAACGGAATAAAGCCGCTGGGTACGGTGGGTCCAAAAACAAGAGAGTATCTTAACCAAATATATGGATCTCAAAGTAATACTCCGTCAAGCGTTTTGACAGACACTACTACTTACCAAACAGGATACAAGTTCAGTAGTATGTTGAAGGTAGGTTCAAGAGGTAAGGCTGTACTTGAACTCCAAAAGCGCCTGAAGGCTGAAGGGTTGTTTAGCGGCAACATGACCAACTACTTTGGCCAAGGCACAAAGGCAGCAGTCCAAGCATACCAAAATAAAAACGGGCTACAGCCGCTTGGCGTCGTAGGCCCTGCCACACGAGCGTTGCTAAATAAATAGAAAGACGCATCACTCGCCATTCAAAATTCTATAAGGAAAACCCGCCATACGGCGGGTTTTGGTATAGTAGAGCCAATGGACGAATCTCTTAAAGCTTTAGCCAAAGACCCGCACTTTGCCCCGCTTATAAAGAAGTATGGCCGGCCTACTATCTTGCGCGACGCAGGATACTTCCAAGCATTGGTACGCTATTGACACCGTGGTCAAGACAGTCGCTCCGTTGCTGGCGTTGGTGAGCTTCGTGCTCGTCCTCGTCGGCCTGACGGATCTCGGTCAGATCCAAACCTTCCGGTTCGTTCTCGGTGAGGTAGAGGTGGTTACGGCCATCGCCTACAGCTTCCAGACGGCACGAGGGGTGAACAAGTTCGCCCCTTTCGGAATCGCCCTTTGGTTCGCCGCCGCCTCGATCAACTTCGCCCAGGCTGCTTGGCCAGTAGTGCGATGAACCGAACGACAATCGGAGCAATCCCATGAGCCCCTTGCAGAACACGTTTCTGCTTAGGCTCTCATTTTTTCTAATATATGGGGACAGTGAACCGTACCCCTTAAGGTAGACACGATGTAGAAATGGGGATGTGCGAGTTGCCACCGAGCAAGTGTTCTCTGTAATCGACCGGAGACATTTTTTCT
>JAYVXU010000006.1:0-2487 GCA_043784925.1 Candidatus Adlerbacteria bacterium | reverse complement strand
AGACCTGATGCAGTTGCGCTGGCGTTTTGGAACAGAGACGATGTGGCGATGGCCGATGGTACACCCGAGGCTCCCGTGCCGTTGCCTAAGACTGAGTTAGCGGCAATAGCAGCCAAGCCAATCGTCCCTGAATTGGTGATGGTACCACCGGTGAGACCGTTGTTGGTTGCTACTGAAGTGACCGTACCAGCACCCGTTCCTACACACACACCATTAACTGCGAAGCAGCCTGTAAGGATGTTGAGGCCAGAGCCGAAGGTTGAAGTGGCTGTCGCGGAGATGTTTATAGTGTTTGCACCTGTGTTTCCGATGGAGAGGATTGAGCCTGGAGTTGTTGTTCCGATGCCCACCTGTCCAAGACTAGTGACTAATGTGTTAGATACCGCACCAACGCCTTTAAAGAGCACGTCGTTATTTCCAGCACCGTTGTGATAGAAAGCAAAGTTCCCGGTGCCCGCGCCAGTACTTCCTGAGGCAAAACTTATACTTGCATTCCCGCCCGCTGCGCCACCTTGCGCACCCGCAAAGAGATTTATAGCTCTACCACTAAATGAGCCGAGGGTTACTATTCCGGTAGTATCATAGGTAAGGACATCCGTATTTCCGTTTTCAGCCCGCAAAATATTGTTCGTTCCGTTATTCATCCAGGCAATATTTCCATTCACAGAAAGAGCATTGAGTGGTGCGGAAGTCGTGCCAATACCCACACTTCCTTTGAAGTTTCCAGGACCATAAAAAACCGATGGTGTAAGTGTTGGCGCGGTCGAGGCATACACAACAGTGCTGGATGCGTTAATGTTGTTATATCCGAGCTCAAGGTTATATATCAGATTTGGCACATCAACGTAAATACCAATCGAATTGGTCGAGGTCGAAATAATAGTGTTGCCGTAGACATGCAATCCATTGCTTGATGATGAGGCAGTGCCTCCGCTAAATATATCTGGGTTTCCAGCGATATAGATAGCTGAACACCGCCGGGTAGCATCTATACAATTTCGTTGGTTATAGTTGATTATCTGGTTGTCACTTACGACCCCATTTATTACTGAAGCCAAAAGGAACCCCTCATTCGAGACGCCACTGATTTGGTTGTTGTAGAAACGGGCATTAACGAGAGTCCCAGAGTGTGCCATACCGTATATCCCTGCCGTATGGATGGCATTGCTTGTGGTAGCGATTATTATGTTATTTCCGACATTAACGTTGGTAATTGCGCTACTCGATGCAAATGTGGATGTCCAACCCAAGAAGGTTATGGCAGTGGGGGATTGGGCCTCTCCAAATGTAAACGTATTATCGACAATGTTGAGATTATTAACTGCGGAGTTATAAGCTCCCACCTTTTGGGTTTCAGTTGGGGCTTCGCTGAAGATAATGACACCTATGGCATTTGTGACATTCTCTAAAAAGTGATTTCCAACAATACTAGTATCATCCGAGTAGCCATGTCCTTCTGCGTTCCCGATTTCCGCACTAGCATAGTAAACCGTGTTGTTGGTAATTTTCACGTGTTTATCACCTTCTAATCGGTATGCCGTGTCGTTAATATACGAAGTTAATTTATTAATATTCAAATAGCTGACATTGTATGCGTTAACATGGTTTTTCGGTCCCCACCCACCAAGTGGCCCATTATACCCACTAATATCCACGTCGCTATCAAAATCGACGTATGAGCTGTCAGTCACTTGAAATGGAGCATAAAACATCTCTGTCCTCACGTTTTCAACGGAAAAGTGGGATGTATCAATAACAGCTATGGCGTATGTATTTGCGTCTGGTACGGTGCCAAGTCCGTTCCTATCTCGGTTTGTTAAAAACAAATTCTTAAAATGAACATCCGTAATAGGGGAAGCTGTACTCGTTCCAACATCAAAGAGTCGGGAGTACCCGCCATTGTTTGTCATATGGATGACGGTACAATCTCTAGCACCGCCCTCCACAGAAATGTGGCTATAAAGATAGATTACCTCCGGCTGGAAGTAGAAGTCACCACAACCGAGTTTTATAGTGCCGCCACCTACTGTCGTGAGGTAATTGATAGCTAAATTCATTCCAGCCGATGTACTAGCAAAACCGCCTTGCCCGAGAAACACTGTGTTCTGGTTCAGTACCGGAATTGTCGTCGTCGCCAAAGTAGTCACACCCGTACTTGTCAGTCCCCCCGAGAACGTATTCCCCCCCGTCCAATTGTTCACCGTATTATACAGAAACGACATCACCGCAGTTGCCGTGTTCCATGACAAGGGTGAGGTGGCCGATATAGAGGTGGTACCGAAGGTGGAGGCGGGTCCGCCTGTAGCTGAGAGGGTGCCGCCAGAGAGAGTGAGACCGCTTCCTATAGAGGTTGTAGCAAATGCTCCCGTACCATTCCCCGTGAGTAGGGTATTCGCTTGAAATCCTGTTGACGGATATTGAAGGCCAGTACCACCTTGGAATACTTGAAATATACTTGACGCCCGTGCTTCTAAAGAAACGAACAAT
>JAYVXU010000005.1:0-8614 GCA_043784925.1 Candidatus Adlerbacteria bacterium | reverse complement strand
GGGATTACTGGTCTAATACCCAAACAGTACGACATTCGGTGTCAAGAGGACAGAATTACTTTGGTCTAGTAGGACATTATCACTTTGGGGCTACACTTTCTGGTGACTCTAGCCTCAATATGCGATACTAGAGGTCTCTATGGCTAAACCCTTTATCGTTGTGGTGGAAGACGACGATGTGCTTGCGCAGTTCCTCCTCCAAAAACTAGTCCAGCAACAAATGGATGTATCCCATTACACAAATGGTCTAGATGCAGTGTCTGGCATCACCACTTTAGGTACTAAAACAGATCTTATTTTGCTCGACATCTCACTTCCAGACATCGACGGTTTTGATGTTCTCAAGCGCTTATCTGCCTTTCAAAAAAAGGCGCATATCCCCGTTATTATAATTTCAAATTTTAGCCTGGAAAAAGATATAGAGTGGGGGCAAGAAATGGGAGTGAAAAAATTTTTAAACAAAGCATCAGTAACTCCTATGGAGGTTGTGGATCTCATCACAGATATACTCGCTCAAGAAAAAACGAGCACCTCTATTTAATTAAGAATGGCACAGGGGGAGTGTTATTATAAAAGTGGTTCCATTATTTTTTTGACTTGTAAAACTCACTGAACCCTTGTGATGTTCAATAATTTTCTTAACAATATACAGCCCTAATCCTGAGCCATGCGCATTTACTTGTATAGCGTCAGCGCCCCGTTTAAACTTAGTAAATAGTACTTTTTGTTGCTCAGGTGACATACCTATACCACTGTCTGACACTATTATTTTGTACGTATCCTCGGGCGTAGTGTATGTTTGTACTGATAACTTTCCTCCCGAAGGAGTATAGTGAAAAGCATTCTCAACCAAATTATTAACTACCATTTCAAGAGAGTCTGGGTCAATTGAGTTTACAGTACTACCTTCAGCCTTGGTCTCGACCGAAAGGATAATGTTTTTTTGCACAAATTCTTTAGACGCTTGTTCTACACAAGAACTCACAATAGCATCGGGTGCATACGCGCTAACGGCAAGTTGTGTACCCCCTTGCTCGATCCGAACCAAATGTACCAGATCACTAATCAGCCTAATGCTGTGTTCGACACTTGCATACACTTTTTGGAGTGATTCTCTGTGAGAAGAGGAGATCTTTTCTTCGGGGTTTTTAAGAATTGCATCAAGACCCCACTTTACCTGTGTCATAGGAGCTCGCAGCTGATGAGATACTATATTGATAAAATCATCTTTTGATTCCAATAATTTTTGTTGAGTCAGGTTTTGCTCAACCAACTCAAGATTTTTTTCAATTAAGATCTTTGCTGTTTTAGATAAGTCATCGGCGAGTGTTTTGACACGCTTCGTTAATCGCTTATTGCGACGCCATAAGTAATACAGCCAAACCACACTCAGACTGAGCAGTATTAAACTTGTACCTCCGTATACGAAACTAAGACCCATAGATTGTAATTATGATCCAAATACTGCAATCGAGATAGACTGCTCATAAAATCCGGGGTCACAGGTATTGATATTAGTTGAGGGAGTTTTGAGTGAAGCAATTTGCCCGTAGGAATAGAATCCGAAAATAACTGATTGCGGGCCACCGATCGACTTAAGGATTGCTATTTCTTCTTGGCCTCGCTCTCCGAACAAGATTTTTCGAGCTATGCAGTCTGACACAAACACCACACGAGGGTTTGCGTCAGGAACAAGGTCAACCAAATTTTGCACCATGCTCTTTGCTGCATCCATAGCACTTGTGAGGGTTCCAATCATAAGGTAAATCTCACTTCCTTCAATAACCTCTGCTCCACATATAATAGACCCATCATCCGCAACAGAAAGGGGAACGCGTATCATGGTTTCATCCGAACTTTCGGTTTTCATACCAAGAGGATACGTGACGGCTGAAAGTGATAGTGCCTGTTTAAAATCTCCTGCTTTTTCGCCAAAATAGTCTTGATAAATTTGGAATGCTGGCTTCCCGTCCAGTTCAATAAGTTTTGTACCTTCAGCTTTAGTAACCACACGAGAAGCACCGATAGTTTGCCAACCATGATTGGCACCGACCGCTACTTTGATATTGCCGGTGATACCGAAACCTACAACCGCGTTTGTGAGAAGCTCATCATTAAAGTACTGGTAGGTTTTTTTGAAGTTAAGATCATCCCCTGCAGCACCCCCGGCAATACGAAAATCTGAACCAAAGATATCAAAAATTCCGCGCACCATTTCGGTACCATTACCCGCAAGAGCGTCTGAGAAAAGGAATGCGATTGAAGGTTTTTCATCCCCCGCTTCATCTTTGAGCTGCTGGGCAAAATTTTTACCAGCTGCGCGCATGTCCTTGCCTATTTCGGTCGCCCTTATAGGAATAAATTTTCCGTCGTCGGACTTCATAACCAATACAGATACAGCTTGTTCAACCACACCCTCAGTTGTAATGGCGCCCGCGTTGGTACAACCCACAACCGGAGCTCCTTTTACTCCTTCGCGCACTCCCCGAAGCATTGCTGCTTGGTCGAACTGTGGTGACACAACGATAATAGCTAAGTCGATAGCGCCTTGACCCGACGCCTGCATTGCAATTGTGGCAGCTTCTAGGCCTGCTGCGTATGAATCTTGAACTTGTTTACTGGTCCCAACTCCCGTAAAAAATGACATGTGAGGATGTATGCTGCGTTAATAATTACCCTGTAAGTATACTCCACTCTAAGGTGTTTCTACATACAGGCTCCCCACTCTCCTAGTTTTTGTGCTTGAGCTTGTGCCTGTGCTTCTTTAAATTCTTTTTGATATTTGTAGGGCTTTTTATAGGTATCTTCTTTGCCAAACCCTGCTTTGATCATATACAGCCCAAAATTGGTCCCGTCTTCTAAAAAGATGTACCCGAGCGAGCGACCATATTTGTCGTACGTACCTTGTGTAGGGTCCACCTCAAGTCGCACGGCTTTATTATCCAAGAGTCGATGGGCCTCAGCAGACGCTTCGGGCCCATAACACCCGACGGGCCTGTTTGGGGCTACTGTTTCTGGTGTATTAAGCCCAATAAGCCGGATTTTCACCTTTTTCCCTTGCATTATGAGTTCAACAGTGTCCCCATCTACGACTTTTGCGACCCTGTACGTAGAATTCTCTGACGTCGTCGACGCCATTATAACGGTAGAAGTACTAGAAGAAGGAGTTGGAGGAAGTGTAGCGGGTGGAAGAGTCTTAAAATGAGCATATAAAAGGCTTGCTACCAGTACAGCAGCAGATACAAGAATTTTGGGTGTATGACGCCGGCGCATAGTACAACTATACCGCACGAAGAGTGAATTCTTCCCTTTTACTCAAAAAGTAGTATACTCATAACACATTTTGGATACTACTCGAGTCAATCAACATATTCGTGCACCAGAAGTTCGTGTCATAGGGCCCGAAGGTGAGAACTTTGGAGTTTTGGCTATTTCTGAGGCTCTTTCCAAAGCTCGCGAGCTAGAGCTCGATCTTATTGAAATTTCTCCTTTAGCCAAGCCTCCTGTTGCAAAAATCATGGAATATGGTAAATTCCAATACGAGCAGGAGAAGAAACGCCGAGAGATTAAGGCTAAATCCCATACCACTGAGACTAAAAGCGTCCAGGTAAAGATAGGCACAGGCGAAAACGATTTGAATCTGAAGGCAAAAAAGGCAGCCCAGTGGCTCTCTGAAGGTCATCGGGTGAAAGTAGACCTGTTTTTATGGGGCAGATACAAGTATATGGAGTTTGGGTTCCTTAAAGAGCGGCTGGAGCGATTTTTAAAAATGATTCCCGTTGAATATAAATTGTCGGACTCCATAGCAAAAAGTCCTAAAGGGCTTTCTACAGTAATAGAGCGAGGGGCGAAGAAGTAGATTAGCCGCGTCCAAAGGACGATTACGCGGCATGATCTCAACAAAATCAAATGAAAACGAATAAATCATATACTAAACGGCTTAAATTTACCCGAACAGGTAAGATTGTTGGGCGTAAACCAGGGCAAAATCATTTCAACGCTAAGGAGGGTCGCTCAACACAGATGGCAGGTAATCGTACCCAAATCATCCACGTTTCCAAAAAAGAGTCCCAGCGTTTTATTAAAACCGCGTCAAAATCAAAAAATTAACAAATTAACTAGAAAGACACCGCGTCAAAACGACAATTACGCGGCATGATTTCGACAAAATCACATGGCACGAGTTAAAGGAGGAGTTACATCACTAAAAAGACGAAAAAACATCTTGGCAATGACCAAGGGGTACCGTTTTGGCCGCTCCACCAAAAAACGACAAGCGCGAGAAGCTATTTTTCACGCCGGAAAATACTCTTTTGCACACCGAAAAGACAAGAAAAATGATTTTCGTCGTCTCTGGGCAGTCCGCATCAACGCAGGACTTGATACAGCAGGCACCATTGTTGCCGCCACAGGCAAACCACTTTCATACTCTCGACTCATAGATGGACTCACGAAGAGCAACATCACGATTAATCGAAAAATGCTTGCCTTATTGGCCGAAAAATCTCCCGCCACCTTTGACCGAATCATAAAAAAGGTCTCGTAATTGAGATAAAATAAAAAAAACCGCTCAAGATACCGAGCGGTTTTTTTTATTAAATTGCATTGTTCCAGTACGTCAAACAAAACTTTACCAAGCTGATTTATATTGGATATGAAGCAATCAGATTACTTATACACCTATGATGCCATTTGCTCAAAATGAAAAGAGGCTCGATTTACTTTATCTTGATGCACAAGACGAATAACTTTTTCAACGAGAGATTTGGGGTCTGTATCAAATAAAATATGATCGTTTGGACGATGACCATTCGCAAGAATATCTTTAATGACTTCCCCTGTCTTCCAATCCCCTTCTAATACACCCATTGGTTTTTTGTCTTCAAATGCAATAGTAAATTCGTGAATGGTGCCTATGCGACCACACCCAAAGAGCATAGCGTCTGTGGATCGGGTAAAAATCAAATCACGGCCAGGATATCCAAACCCGGTGTACATAATTAAGTCATGATACTCAACTGGCAAGTTATACATTTCTATATGTTCTTTTTCAGAATTTGCAGGAGAGATACCCACTACTGTCCCTTTTTCTTCCTTTACTCCCATAGCAACCCACAGGGGAAACCCGGTTGTTGCTCCTGTTACAAGCACGGCCCCTTGACGGGCTACTTCACGCCCAAGCTCAAGTGCCATTGGATACGCATTAATGCCACAGTGCCCGGTCTCAGCAGCTCCGGAGATCCCCATTTTAACTTGCAAGTGTTCGTGTTTAAGCGCCATTCTAAATTAGTATAACATCCGAATTAGAATTGAATCTGTCTTTCTTCCCCTACTTCGGGAGAACTAGATTTAATACCTAAATAATCGCGGATTCTTTGCACCAAAAAACCTGCAGCTGCGGGCTCGCCCATCACCACAAAGACTTCCTCAAGAGTGTCGTTTGATTTATTTACAAAATCGAGCAATTGCTCACCATCCATATGAGCAGAGTACCCGTACAAAGATTCTACTTTCGCCTTAACATGCACCTCCTCGCCCTGAATAAAAACCTTTGTGGCACCCTCAACCAAGCGTCTGCCAAGTGACCCTGCGGCTTGGTACCCTACAATAAGGAGGGTGGAGTTTGGGTCTTGCAGTAGCTTTTTTTCAAGACCCACTACTCGTCCACCATTACTCATGCCAGAGCCCGCTAAAATAATCTTTGTTTGTCCCGGAGAGTATATGGTGTTTGATTCCGAAGCGGTCTCTACGTAGTGAAGTTCGGGAAAAGAGAATATTTTTTCTCCTTCATCAACACGTTTTTGAATCTCTTCACTAAAATACGTGGGGTAATGGGTATAGGCTGCTGTGATTTTCTCAGCCAAGGGAGAGTCTATAAGTACCGGAGTGGAAGGGATTCTTTTTTCGGCCATAAGAGCTCGAATTTCAAAGATAAGGTCTTGCGTTCGCTCTGTCGAGAAGGCGGGTATAAGTAGGGTACCTTTTTTAGCAAAAGAATCTTCGATAATTTTTTCTAGTTGTTCACGGCGATGGGAATCATCGGAGCGTTTTTTGTCACCATAGACACTCTCCATAACAAGGTAGTTTGAGTTTGGTTCCTCGGCAAGTGCTAAAAGCGGCGAGTTACCCCCACCTAAGTCGCCCGTAAACACGATGGAGCGCCCTTCTCTTGTAAACTTTGCCATTGCCGAACCTAAAATGTGCCCGGAATTAAGCAATTCAAGGGTGACACCGTTCCCTATATCTTGAGGTTGATGATACGTCGTCGTTTCCCACTGACTGAGCGCCTGGGCTATGTCTTTTTCATCATACAACGGTTCCTTTCCATGTTTTGCTGCATCGTGACGGTTAAGTTCCAGTGCGTCATATAGCATAGGCTCAGCTAATGCTTTCGTAGCTTCTGTAGACAAAATTTTGCCTGTATAGCCGTCTTTTACTAGCTTTGGTATTCTGCCAATATGGTCTATGTGTGCATGGGTATTTATTAAAAGAGAAATTTCTTTCGGATCATACGCAAAAGGTTCCCAATTACTCTGGTCAAACGCATGCTCCCCTTGAAAAAGTCCGCAGTCTATAAGAAACTTCTTTCCTCCTTCCTTTCCACCCCCGGGCGTCGTATCGAGCATAAAATTCGAGCCAGTTACGGAACCTGCTCCACCAAAAAAACGAATTGTTGATTGTTGTGCCATAGTCTTTGATTGTAGCAGAAAACACAGTCCTTCGACTATACTCAGGACAAAAAAACCAACCATATAGGTTGGTTTTTTTGTCGGACCCCGAAGCCAAGTGTCTGGAGGTATTCCAGGTGGGTGTTCTGCGGACCACACCACGGTGCTGCCCAACTCCAAACTCCCATTTTTAACACTTAAGGACATTTGGCTTCGGTGTCCTACCTCAAGTTTATATTGCTTATTCTACTTTGCAAGCACATCCTGTTTGAATAAGGTACCTTTATTTCTGTATTAGATCTAAGCCAGTATGCCCAAATAATTGAACCTGAAGCACTCATAAAGAGTATGAGGAAATAGAGGAGTGAAAAAGTGTACCATATGGGACGGTACAAATAATAAGCAAAAAGCACTCCATATTTGAGTTAATTCATATGGATTAAACAGTCTTCGAGAATTTGGCTCTTATTTTGAAATAGGATACATATATAAAATTAATGCAAATCGTTCTTATAACCCTTGATGGTTTCTTGGTGTCCCCAACCCTCCATTCAAAATACCGTTATGGTTGCCATATCCATATAAAATCTGGTAGACACTTGCTAATATAAAGATTGCAGTAATGATCCAGACTAAAATCTTTTGTGTTCCGGATGGCATGTTGTTAATCCTTAAATATATATTTACTCATAACCTATACGTCCGACAACTAATCCCCCTTTGCAAGAATATAAGAACGCACAATGGCATATGTTAGTACGAATCCAAGTACTATTGATGCAACACGACTTCCTAAAACCATGGGATCAATCTCATGTCCTGGAGTCATCCCCTTCGCTATTGCAAATAGCAAAACAACTGAGGAGCCTATAGTGGGTACCAGTGTTGCATAAAAAGCAAGTTGACTTGCTCTGGTTTTTAATACTATTGAATGATTTACAACGTACCGCGCGGCAAGCCAATCTCCAATGGCGTAAGAAAAAAGACCAAGACCGGTAGTAACAATACTTGACAGCTGAAGCTGAAGCGCCCTACTCAAAATAGTGAAGGCTATAAAGATTAAAAAACCGTCAATAGCGGCAGTAACCCAAAGAGTGGTCCAGAGCCAGAGTGTACTTTTTTGTGAGCGAATCGCATTCATAAAATTATTTAATTTTAAATAGAACTAAATATATCCTACCACGCCTTTTTACTCATCAATACCAAAGCGCTTGTATTTGAAAATGGTTTTTTTGCCAAACCAGTGTTCGATTTCATGCTTTGCCTCCTCGGGAGTTTCTGAAGCGTGTACCAGGTTATAGACTGCACGCTTTTCGATATTAGCGCTTATCGCCGAGTCGGCTGAGTAGTCGCCACGGATAGTCCCCATTTCAGCCAAATACGGCATAGTAGGGCCCACGATTTTACGGACCATGTCGACCGCATGCACACCTTGCACTACCATCTTGACCATAGGAGCTGACACCATGAAGTCTATAAGCCATCCACGAACTATCTTCCCAATTTTAAGGAGGTCGTCAGTTTCAAAATCTTTTTTGACATCATGACCATATTTTTGATAGGTACCAGTTGTTTTTTCACCAATTCGCTTGAGCCACGCTTCGTCTTTTGGATAATGTTTATCCATCTCAACCTTCGTGGGCTGAAACATCTCCATAGCAACTACCTTGAGGTCGCGTTGTTCAAATCGTTTTATTATTTCTCCAGTCAAACCTTTACGCACACCATCAGGTTTGATCAGTACAAATGTTTTTTCTTCTTTAGGATGTTGCATATAAATTTGGGTGTTTTATCGAAAGATACCATGTAGTACCGCTCGCTATTGTTAATGTAAACACAGTAATTAAAATAAACATAATAATTGGGTGGGCACTATACTCGGGCGTCGGGACATGGGCTAGAGTGTCTACTATCCCCATAATGATTCCCATCAAAAATTGCACTGA
>JAYVXU010000004.1:0-8757 GCA_043784925.1 Candidatus Adlerbacteria bacterium | reverse complement strand
GGTTACCTTGGGTTACCCAGTATGGGGTCAATTGAAATATTTGGAAGCGACACTCGTCCCCTACTAACAAAACAAGATGCGGTTTGTTGTCTACCCAGTCCCGAGAAGACCCCTGAGAAACCTACCCAAGTTCCAAGTGACATACGCGCCTTATTAGACGATATTCTTTGAGCGACCACAAGTCGCTCTTTTTTTAAAGCTACCGGGCGGATAGGGAAAAAACATTAATTGCGCAAGTCCCTCCGCCTACCAACAAAAGAATTAAAAAGAGTACAACTGAACTGAGGACCATATGACCATGATCTTTTGGAATTCGAAACAGTCCTCGAAGAAAGCTCCCTGTCACAAGCACTGCACCCACCAACACTCCTAAAAACCAAATCCAAATTAACGCACCCAAAGGAGTGTCTGCAATATTAGGAACAAAAAAGAGTTTGGATATCAAACCTGGCACTACGCTGACACCCAAAAGCCCGAGTGTTGCATATAAAGCGTACAACTGATCCTTTTGAAAGAGATGTTGCGCCCCCGAAGATGAGTTATTTGGTGGTGCCGAAGGTAATACACCGTGTGACAAAGGGGCTGTTGGTGGTGTCGGGAGCGACGAAGATTCAAGGGACGGAGTCTTTAGTGTTGGATGGATCTGCTCGAACGTCTTATGCTCGGGCTCGGGCGGCTTTTGTTGGGGATCTTCCATATATACCTATTGTAACAAATATACATCTACAAGCTATCCTGTTTTTTAATATGAGAGTAGATAGTAAAGCAGTCAAAGATATACCACACAACAACAGCTGCGCACACCAACTGTATAACCGTGAGTGACAAAAATGATTTTGGGTCGCTTTTGAGGAATTCCAATAAAAAGCGTAAGCTAAAATATCCTATGCAAAAAAATCTAAACAACACTCCTTCAGGAAAAAGTTTCTTCCTATACGCATGATATGCAAACGGCAGTGCAGTAAGTAGCACAAAAATTTCGTACAGGGGCAGTGGGTGGCGAGCATATGAGTCGCCTTGCGTAAAACACCACAGAAAATCACATGGCACCCCTATAGTACCGTCGGAGACTCCGGTGAGTTGGCAGCCTATGCGGCCTATCATGATTGCTATCATGAGTGGCAGCACAATACCGTCTCCAGTTTTTTGCGTAATGTGCAAAAATTTTTTAGTGATTTCTATACCTAGAATACCCCCAACCAATGCGCCTATAATAGTTTTATTTGCAAATACGACCTGCAAACTTAACCCTGAAGATAAGAGGGAGGGGTCGCTGAGAAGAGCAAGTACACGTGACCCAATTAGGGCCCCAACCAATGCGCCGATAATGTACAGGTAGCGCTGTGTCTGTGTTAAAGGTGACTGCTTATTAAAATAAAGGTACGCCTGAAACCCTATAAAAATTGAGAGGTAGTCGGTAAATGCGTGAATGTTCATTTTCGCTCTCTTTATTATAAGCGTCCAATTGCATGGACATCTAATAAAATACAGTCGCTTTACTCCTTATTTAGGCGTCCAATTGCATGGACATCTAATAAAATATAGTCGCTTTACTCCTTATTTTATAAGATATACTTGCCTTCGCGGTCGTCACGGATGACGCGGCCGCGGTCCATGGTGACAACGCGTTTTTTAAGAGAGTCTATCACTCCTTTATTGTGGGTGGTGAGGATAATGGTGGTACCCAAGTCGTTTATCTTTTTTAAAATTTGTACTACTTCAAATGTGGTAACTGGGTCTAGGTTGCCGGTCGGCTCGTCGGCAATAACGACGTCAGGCTGGTTCACTATAGCGCGAGCGATTGCAACGCGCTGCTGCTCGCCACCGGACAATTGGCTGGGGAAATTGTTCATTTTGTCCTCCAAGTCAACGAGCTCAAGCACGTGAGGCACATCGGAGCGTATCTCCTCTTCGCTTCTCCCTGCTGCTTCCATAGCAAACGCAATGTTTTCGTATGCAGTCTTGTGGTGGAGCAACCGAAAATCTTGGAAGACGGTACCGATTTTTCGGCGAAGTTTGTTAATTTTGCGTTGTGGCACTTCGTGCACGTTAATAGACTCAAAAAAGACGGAGCCCGAGGTGGGCTTTTCTTCGGCCAACAACATTTTAACCAAAGTAGTCTTTCCTGCACCGGAGTGACCTACAATAGATATAAACTCTCCAGGCTCAACAGAAAAGGATACATCCTCAAGCGCTACAGAATTGTCGGCATATATTTTACTAACGCGGTCGTAATATATCATGGGGTAAAGATCGAGGTTGGAACAACCTTCCTATTGTACCCCTAGCGCTGGGTATGTGCAAAATATCTTATCTGCCCTAGTGTAACCTAGCACTCTACTTTACGCCTGCACCGCTTCGATTTTTGAAATTCGTTTTTCGTGGTCTTCGAGCACATCAGCGATATCCGCAAGTTTTTGGTTGACAGCAACAAACCCATCACGCGTTTCTTTTTTGAGAGAAAGTATTTCGCCAGACAAACGTGTTTCAACACTATCTATCCTTTCATCTATAGCTGTGAGGCGTGCGTCTACCGCATCAAATCGCGTATCTACCGCATCAAATCGCGTATCTACCGCATCAAAACCAGCCTTTATTATGCCGGCTAGCACATCGAGCGTCACCTCATCGCTTTTGGTATGTTCGTCACTCATCTTCTTATGGTATCAAAATTATGCTTTACAGCAAGGCTTCCAAAAAAGGGTCGAGGTTGCCCTCTAGCACTCCTTCGGCGTCGCGGACCTCAACGCCGGTGCGGTGGTCTTTGACGAGTTTATAGGGATGGAGAACGTACGAGCGGATTTGGCTCCCCCATTCTATTTTGTTGGTGTCAGTTGAAAGGTCAGATATTTTTTCTTTGCGCTGCACTTCTAAAAAGTGGACGAGTTTTGATTTTACAATTGCAATTGCTTTTTCCTTATTAGCGCCTTGAGTTCGCTCACCATCAACATGGGCCGAGATGCCCGTGGCCCGGTGGACAACACGCACTGCTGTTTCGCGTTTGTTAACATTTTGTCCGCCCGGGCCCCCTGAGCGCGCAAAAGATATATCGAGCTCGCTCTCTTCAAGCTGGAAGTGGCCAACTTTTTGCAAGACCGGCAACACTTCAACTAAAACAAAAGATGTTTGGCGTTTCTGGGACGCATTAAAGGGCGACTGACGCACAAGGCGGTGTACGCCATATTCATTTTTAAGGACTCCGAACGCTCCCTTGTCGGGGATTTCCAGCGAGAGGTTGCGATACCCACCATTGTCATTTTTGTTTTCGTGCAACATTCTATATCCCCAGCCCCTGCTCTCTAAAAATTTTCGATACATGGAATAGAGCATACCGGCAAAATCCTCTGCATCATCGCCTCCCGCGCCTGCAACAATCGAAAGTACAGCGCCGCCTTTGTCATACGCCCCTACCCCATCTGCCTCAACTTTTAAATCCTGGAGCTCTTTAATTAAGTTTTGGGCATGTATTTTGTCGCTCCAAAAATCTGGTGCGATCATGAGCGCCTCTATCTCTTCAATCCGTTTTTCTATCTCTTCCTTTTCCATTACTGGAGCCAGAGCCCGGGATCGAACCGGGGACCCCGTCTTTACGAAAGACGTGCTCTGCCAACTGAGCTACTCTGGCGATAGTCATAAACTAGCATATTACGTATGTTTCTGCGAGATTCTTTTGGATACGTATATTGCAATAATTCTACGGCAATAGCTGTGCCACCGAGAGGACGCACGAGAACACAACTATGACTATAAGTGAAAAGAAAAAGAGCCCACGCGCCCATTTTGAGTCGTCTGTGGTTCGAAATCCTTGAAGTGCACGTGCGAGCCATACTATCCCAACAATGCTTGTAACAACTAAGTAGGTGCGCCCGGCAAACCCGAACATACTCAGTGACACACACGTAACAGTAAAAGCAGCAATGTACCCTGCAATATATATTTTGGTCACTCGCATACCCTTTTTGGCGGGGAGGACAGGTATCTCTGCCTCCGTATACTCCTTCATTCGATATATTGAAATTGCATAAAAATGGGGCATTTGCCAGAGCATAAGGATAAGAAATAGTAAAAATGACGCAAGATTTATTTGGTTTGTTGCTGCTATATATCCAACAGTTATAGGTACTGCTCCAGCGACACTCCCAACAATTACTCCAAAGTGAGATACGCGTTTGAGGAAGGTATACGCAAAGACATATACAAAAAAACCAAAAAGTGCGACCCAAAAAGAAAGCGGGTTTACATATACATACAAAAGCAGAAACCCCACAACACCAAGGGCTGAGCCATACACAAGCGCACTGGTATTTGACACAGCACCAGAAACTAAAACCCGATCGCGCGTGCGCGCCATTTTTTGGTCAATATCTTGGTCAAGATAATTATTAAACACACATGCGGAGGCTATGACTAAGGCCATGCCAAAAATAGTTGCAAGGAAGAGTGGGGGCACAATATGCAATTGCGACCCATAGAGAAAACCTGCCACCGTCGTGAAGACATTACCGTAAACCAAGCCTGGCTTAGCCAGTGTGTAGTAGTACCGGAGCATGGTTTATATCCCCTGCTGGCGCTCCATATAGTGGGTCATCTGTGTAGTATCCCCCTGCATGCGCTCATGCAAATGCGTCATGATCCAAAGCGAGCCGACAATAATTATACTGACCACAAGCACTGCAAACCCAAGTGTGAGTAGTCGCTCCCGAGCATCAGCACCTTTTTTAAAGTGGAAGAAAAAACCAAACTGTACGCCACATTGCAATGCAGCAAGCACAAGTAAAATTACGACAGTCGCTGGGGTTTGCAGGACGTGATGTACCACGAGTATGTACGCAGCTCCTGTCAGCAGTAACGAGAAAACAAACCCCAGGATATAGGAACTACTTTTTACTTTGCCGGGGTGTACGTCGTTGTTCATAGGAGTCCCATCATATATACGATACTAAAAATAAAGATCCACACCACATCCAGGAAATGCCAAAACATAGACCACAAAAAAAGTTTCCGCATGTTGGGTTCGGTCAATCCCCGGCGCGTAATGACGACCCCGAGTATCACGAGCCACAGAAGCCCCACGAATATATGCAAACCATGCGTGCCTACAAGAGTAAAGTACGAAGAAAGAAAAGCGCTTTGCTGCCATGAATGTCCCGAAGTTGCGAGTGTTCTAAATTCAGAGAGCTCTATTATAAGGAAGGCACTTCCTAAAATAAAAGTACCGAACAACCACCACAAAACGGGCTGTTTTCGCTCCCCCTGTGACGCAGCAAACGCCAAACCTGCGGTCATGCTACTCGTGAGAAGAAACAAGGTTTCAGCGAGGATAAATGAGGCGCTAAAAATCTCATGTCCAGCGGGTCCACCAAAGGTACTGTCCCGCAAGACCGCATAGACTGCAAACAAACTTGCAAAGAGCACGAAGTCCGTCATGAGGTACATCCAAAATCCAAACGATACTATATTGTTTTTAAACTGATCTTCTCTCGTCATGATGCATTTTCTATACGTTCAATTTCACGGGCGGGTAGCAATTGTTCAGTATCTTCGTCAAACGTGCGAACCAAAATTGAGGCTACTGCCACAACGAGCCCTAGCAAAGTTAACCCCCATATGTGCCACACAATCCCTAACCCCAAAAAAAAGGCGCACGCCGCAATGAGAACCCCAAGACCACTATTTTTCGGCATATATATGTCTTCGTACACTGAGGCCACGACACTTTTTGATTGAGCCATAACCCAAAATTGGTCGCGGTGAGTCACTACAGGCAAAGTAGCAAAGTTGTAAGGTGGCGGTGGAGAAGCAACTAGCCACTCAAGTGTGCGCCCTGTCCAGGGGTCACGTGTTGCTCGGTTGGAATGACGTTGTCGTATGCTTTGGACTAATTGGAGGATTTGAAGCGCAAACCCAACACCAATGAGTACCGTCCCAACTGCAGCGACCATAAAAAGTGGCTGCCACCCAGTATCAATTGCATAGTGGTCTAGCCTTCGTGTGGCACCCATGAGCCCCAAGAGATACAAGGGACCAAACGCAAGGATGAACCCAATAAACCAGCACCAAAAAGCTCTTCGTCCTATTTTTTCATTAAGCATAAAACCAAATATTTTTGGGAACCAATAGGTGAGCCCGGCAAAATAGCCAAACAACACACCACTTACTATCATCGTGTGAAAGTGCGCTACCAAGAAAAGGCCGTTGTGGAGTTGGTAGTCGGCGGGCGGCTCGGCCATAACAACACCGGCCACTCCACCGAGCGTAAACAAAACAACAAACCCAACAAACCACAGCATGGGTGTCATAAAGCGAATACGACCTTTGTACATGGTAAACAACCAGTTAAATATTTTAATGCCCGTTGGTATAGCGATAACTGCGGTCATAATGCCAAAAAAAGCATTCACGTTTGCGCCCGCGCCCATCGTAAAGAAGTGGTGGAGCCACACGAGAAACGAAAGAAATACAATTGCCCAAACCGAAAATACAATCGAGGTGTAGCCGGCCAATTTTTTGCTCGAAAACACGGGAACAATTTCAGAAAAAATTCCAAATGCAGGCAGCACTAAAATATATACCTCAGGGTGACCCCACGCCCATATTAAGTTGACATACATCATCATATTCCCACCCCCACCTGCAGTGAAAAAATGCATACCAAGCGTTCGGTCGAATGCCAGAAGCGCTAGTGTCACCGTCAAAATTGGAAAGGCAAAAATTACCAACGACATAGAGCCCAGTACGGTCCATACAAACATTGGTATTTTCATAGGGGTCATCCCTTGTGCGCGCATTTTAATAGCGGTAACAAAAAAATTGATCCCAGAAAGTAAACTCCCCAACCCAGAAATCTGAAGGCTCCACAGCCAATAGTCGACGCCCACGCCCGGACTATATGCAAGCTCTGAGAGTGGTGGGTACGAAAGCCACCCTGCACTCGAAAATTCTCCAAGGAGTAGCGAGCAGTTAACAAGCACCGCACCCGCAGCAAACAACCAAAAACTTAGCGAATTAAGAAATGGAAATGCAACATCTCGGGACCCAATTTGCAGTGGCAAGACTAAGTTGATGAGCCCAAACATAAACCCCATTGCAACAAAAAAAATCATAATGGTGCCGTGTGCAGAAAAAATTTGTTGGAAATGCTCGGAAGTCAGTATCCCGTTTGCATCTCCGACCGAGGTTGCTTGCTGTAAGCGCATGAGGAGCGCATCAGTTCCTCCACGAACTAACATGACCGCGGCCACAACTAAATACATAACCCCGATGCGTTTATGATCAAGCGAGGTGAGCCACTCATCCCATAACCAGCGCCATTTTTTGAGATACGTCACCACGCCTACAGCTCCCAGGCTCATAAGCACCATAAAAAGAGCACCCCCCAGTGCTATAGGGTTTTGCGGCAGTGCCGACCACGACAATTCTCCAAACAATAGGTGCCAATTCATGGTGTCATAGTGCCCTGAGGTTGCATATATCTGGCCAAAACATCCTCATATATAGGAGAAGTGACGGGCGAATACAGAGCCACTGCATTATACTCGCTTGGTAGTGCCAGTGCATCATACTCTGGTTTACTCAAAGGATTTTGCAATTGATGTACTTTTTCAACCCAACTCATAAACTCTGCTTCGCTTACAGACTTTGCAGTAAACCGCATACCTGCAAAACCTTTACCACTTATATTGGCCGAGGAACCCGCAAATGTGCCCTCTGCACTCGCGAGCAAATTAAGTTGGCTCGACATGCCGGGCATAACCATAATCTGCCCCCCTAGTTGCGGTATCCAAAATGAATTCATGGGTGCGTCGGCTGTCAAAACAAAGTGGACAGGTGTATCAACAGGAAACTCAACCATATTAACTGAGGCAATCCCAAGTGTCGGATATATAAAAAGCCACTTCCAGTTGAGGGCAACTACCTCAACAGTTATTGAGGTCTTCCCATTTTCAATTTGTTTGTAGGGGTCGAGCCCATGCGAGCTTTGCCACGCAATGATTGATAAAAAGACAATAATGACCGAAGGTACTGCCCACCAAATAAATTCGGCCCACACATTTTCATGGTCCCAGTCGGGCCGGTGCCCGACATGCACGTTTGGCCTCTTCGTGTGATATTTCCATACAAACCAAAAGAGCATCACAAAAACTGGTATCACTACAATCGAGCAATACAAAAGAGTAATTCCAATAATGGAGCGCTCTTCAAGAGCAATTGGGCCTTGAGGATTAAGTACAAGAATATGCGCGCGGTAGGTATAGCCGTATACCCCTAGCCCAACCATTGCAAGCAAGGCAATACCAGAAAGCACGTACGAGCTTCTCATACACTGCAGTTTACCACGAGGGTCGCAAAGCATGATTCTCGACACTCTTTATACACAACTTTACTAATAACAACATGCGTGGTACATTGATTTTATAAAAATTTTTATACGCACCAAAAGCTAGCAAGTAATATGAAGAAAATATATCGCATCCCCATCCTCTGCTTTTGCGGAGGTGTTCTCGTGCTCCTGGGACTATACTTGAGTGCTAACCATAATTTTTTGACCCGTACTCTTCGTATTGCCGGCAGTGAAGAAAATAGTATTGCTACCACCTCTCTCAACAATCTTCCAAACATAGAAAAGACTCCCCGAGGACTGCGCCCCACGCGCGACAAGCTGATCGCATTACTCAAACCCAATGACCCCGACTCTATATTTTTAGTTGTAGACACCATTGCAGAAGACCCAAACTTGTCTTTGAACTGCCACGAAAT
>JAYVXU010000003.1:0-8914 GCA_043784925.1 Candidatus Adlerbacteria bacterium | reverse complement strand
TCCTGTCGCCTGAGTTCCTGTCGCCTGAGTTCCAGTCGCCTGAGTTCCTGTTGCCTGTATTTTCTATCCCTGTGTTATTTTTTGTATCCATATATTTTTAGTTTAATCATATATCTATTTGTTTAGGTTAGGGGTTAGCCTCTTATTTATAATGTCTATGTATTCTTGTGATATTTCTATCCCAATATAATTTCTATTGTTGTTCTTTGCCATTTTAAGAGTTGTACCGCTTCCTGCCATTGGGTCAAGAACTGTGTCGCCTTCATTGCTCCACGAGAGGATGTGGTCTTCTGCGAGTTTCTCAGGATATTGTGCTGGGTGAAAACGATTATTGTTTGATACCTCCGTATTTATTCTCCACACATTAAATCTTTGAGCTTGTTTTTCTGCATAAATCTTTCCAATAGAGGATTGCTTTTTTGTTGTTCCATCTACCTGCCTAACCGTTCCGTTAAAGTCTTTTAAGAGGGTGAGGGCGGTGTCGATACCACTGTTTCGTCCTTGGATGTACAGTAGGGGAAATTGCTCAAATAGTTTTTCTTCTTCATTCCATTTCCCCTGTTCAATCCCCTCCTCCAACGCTTTAAGAATAGATGCGGTGTGGGTGGTGTGTTGTGCTCGGAGCCAATTTCTCATCGCTTCCGCATGGTTAGCGGGCAGGTTCAAAACGAGCCTGTTTATTTCGTCAAAGTCTTCGATAAGCTCCTCTGGTATCTGTATGTGGGTCATATTACTTTTTGTTATAAAATTGATAACATACATTACACACATAAGCTGTACGACGAGTCTTGCCTCCGATAGTGTCTTGGATTTCGATACCGCCGTAGTATACATCTCCATGTTTTCTCAAGTAACCATCGCAGTGCTCGCATCTATCATCGAAGAAGTATCTTGATATTTTAGAACGTCTGATGAATCTTGGAAGTTTCATATAATGCGATGAGTGCGATGCGGTCTTTGGCTTCTTGTTTGAAAGTCTTTTCACAGATACCCCACTTTGCAATTCTATAATCGAGGGTGTTTCGATGAAGACCTGTTGCGACTGCCCATTGTTGTATGTTCATAGTTTTACCTTTGTAAGTTACCTTTCTGCACCTGCGCGTATTGTTTTGCTGTACTTCTCTAGTGGTCCATCGACAATTTGTTTTGTTGTACCCCTTTTCGTTATCAATTCGGTCAATAGTTAGTTCATCGGAGTAAGTAGAGAGCATATCGTCTTTGAAGTTTTCATACTTCTTCCATCTTGCACAGACCTTTATTCCTCTGCCGTAATATTCTTCTGTCCCGTTTTTAGAGCACCTTGCAACCATTCCTCTCCATATGCTGTAGAATCTGGTTTTTGAGTCACCGTGTGTTGTTGCAATATTTCTAAGCATTTTGGTTCTCCCCCACCTCTGGCGTCCACTTCTCTTGAGGGAAGGTGTAGCCCATTTTGAGGAGTTCGGTTTCGGTGTATACTGAGTCAGTTTCGTGAAAATCGTTTGGTGTTGATGGGAACACAGCCTCTCCCGCCACTCCTAGTATCTTTCGTTTTGAGCCGTCTTTGTGCGTGATGATGTCTCCTTGTTTGAGTGTCATGATATTTTCAGTAAAATCATTAAACAATAAAGGAAAACGCCAAAGTTAAATACAGCTTTGCCGTAGTCGCAGGTGTGAACAAACACAGCGGCAATAATCAGGTTTATAATTGTCAGTGCGATTAGCAATAGTTCCATGTTTATGGTCTTATATCTTCTCTTGTAATGTAGAGCTTAGGGTGACCATGGGGACACCAGAGGCGATGAAGCTGCGCCACTCCTGCAAATACTTTGCCTGTGGGGACGCCTAGACATCCTGCGTGCTCTCCACGTTTAATTCTTACGAAGTGAAACGGTTCGTTCATGGAGTTTAGCGATTGCGCGAATAATCACTTGAGACTTGTTGAGCTTGAGAGCGGCGGTGAGCTGTTCGAGTTGGTGTTCTGTTTCTTCGAGCGGGCGGAATGATATGGACATATTTTAGAAGTCGTCAAACGGAACGTCTGCCTTAGTAAGTGCTTCCTCCTTTGGCTTTGGCTGGAAGGTGTTTACAGTCATGTAGAGCTTCCCTGCTTTGCTTTTAAGAAGGTCGAGGTTCACATAGCCCGCGTTGTTCTCATGCTTCTTTATGAGTTCCATGGCTTCTGAAACTTTGATGGAGAGCTTTCCTTTTACAAAATCCGGTGCGCCTTCGCGTGGCTTGTCGAAGTAAAATCCTGATGCGAGCGGTGCTTTTTCTTTGTTGTCCATATTTATGTATTAGTCGAAATTAATATCGTCGTCTTCTGCTTCCTCCTGCTTTCCTTTGCCGTGGTGATTTGTTGCGTCTGCGTCTTTGGTGTCGTCGATTGCAAACATTCCGTTGAGCGCATACTTGCGGGCGTATGATGATGCAGCTCCTGTTATTTGTGCAGCATCCATGCCTTTCTTGGTTTCTTCTTCACGGGCGTATGCCTTAGTGGTGTAGTTCTTTTCCCCGTCTGTAACAGTGACAGTCGCTTCGATGTAGAAACGATGTCCTCCACGTAAGGTGATTTCTTGTTGGTCTTCGCCGTCTTCGTCCTGTGTAATGAGAGTGCGCTGTGAGGGCGCTGCGTCTTCTGCTCTAGAAACGATACTGTCACTGATTATCATAAGCAGTCCTTCTGCGTGGAGAAGTGGCTTTACTGCTTCGATGATGTCTTCTGCGCTTCGATAGTTGTAGTTGCCGAAACTGTTGCGCTGTCCTTTTGGTGCTTTGAGTTGCTGTTGCACCTTGATTAGTTTCTCAATCATTCTTTAATAGTTATGCGTGCCATTGCGCGTTTCACGCACTGCACGACTGTTCTTTGTAATGGGGTGAGCTTCTCATAGTCTTCGGAGGCCATCTTGCCTGTGCTTAAGTATTCGTCAAAAGCGTTGTTGAACCAGCGGTCACGGAGTTCTGCATCATCCATAGGTCTTTTCGTCTTCGTTAGGATTGCACATAAACTCGTAACCAAAGTCTGTCTTGCCGATTAGGATGCAGCCTAGCTTGCACATTTGTTGTACGTGGATAGCCTCGAGTGGTTTGAAATAATAGGTGGTCATAGAGTTATACTAGTTTGATAACATCGCTCTGATTTTTTCGACGTATTCTTCGGCGTCCTGCAAAGCTCTTTGCGCTTGCATGTTTTCGATAATCGCATCGTGCTGTACTTTTATCGCGTCAATGAGGTCTATTTCGAGGTCTTTTCTTTCTTCTTTTGTCATACCGGGAATGAATTATCGCGGTCTGTGTCGAACGCTTCGTCACCGTCCATCTCCGCGCGTTCTTCTTCGAGTTCCTGTTTTATCTGTGCGTCGACTGCTGGGTTCCCCTCAATAGGTTCCATAGTTATTTGATGAATGAATAAATGAATGTGCCGATGGCTTCTGGATTTACGTTGGCCGTGAGTTCAAGGGCGAAGACAAATCCTGCGGCGAACATGAGCGAGGCGAGCGGTACGATACTTGGTGCTGTGGGCTGGTAGCGGTTGCGGACTGGGCAGGTGTGGCCAAACAGTTCGTCGAGTGCTTTTTCTATAAATGCGTCGTCTACTTTTCTCGAGCGGCTTTTCATCGGTTCGACTCCTAGTTCTGCGCGTGCTCCACCTTTTGATTTTCGTGGAGCCTTTGTTTTCCTCATACTCTCTACTTAACTTGTAATACAATCAGTATACGGACTAATTGTAATACATGCAAGTGGTCGACGGGGATAACTGTGGACAACAAAAAAGCCCCCGTGTGGGAGCTTCTCGGTTAGACACCGTGCCAGCAAGGACGCGAAGCGCCGCTTGCTAGCTAAGATAATGCTTCTTTTTTAATACGACAGTTTTTCCTTGTTTTGCATGACACCACCAACACAGGCCTATCCAGTCAGAAATATCTCGACTATATTCTCCGGTCTTGTTAGCCCAATGTATATTCCACTTTCCTTTGTGCGATTTTCCTGGGAGTTCGCACCATTCGCAACAGGGCGGATTTCCATAGTTTTTTCTAATGTGCTTATGGATGGAGCTGTAGCCCGCCGCATCGCCTTTCCATTTGTTGCCAAGCTCTCCTTTTTGACCATCGCTAATTTTTTTGCACCACCAATCAGGGAGAGGTATACCCCTTCTCGCCTCTGCGCTAATGCGCGCAGCACATAATTGGCATTTTTGTTTGCTGGTAAGCCTGCTGCATATCGCGCATTTGTGCTTTGATGCTATGAATCTTTCATGGCGTTCTTTTGATGAATAGACATCGCCACATGCCCATCTTAAATATGTGTGATTTTGGTGTGTTGGACAGACCTTTCCGCCTTTAACGCAGCGTAGATTTTCGTAATTCATATATTACGATAATCATACACCAACACTCTCTAGTCGCGCTACCCTCGTAGTCCGTGATGGCAATAGTTTGAAGCACGCCACGGCCTCAAGCCTTCTGCATCGTAGAGTATCTTTGCATATTTGATGTTGTCTTCTACGTTGAACGGGTCGAGGCCGAGTTTCTTCATCGCTTGACCATGGTACTTCTTTGAGATTTGAAAGATGCCGCCGTCATGTGAGCCGTTTGTGGGATTGTATGCGCTCGGTTGGAAACCAGACTCGCATTTTGCTACCGCGACCATGACAGGAGCCATGGGAAACTCTTTGCGTATTCGTTGGATGACGGCTTCTTTTGTCCAGACCTCTTTCACCACTAAAGAAGGCTCCGTTTTGTATTCTGGTGTGATGTTTTCTGCTTCTATCGTGTGAGGTATTGCACTAAGTGTTAGCCCTGCGAGTGCGCCAATCGCACAGGCAATGATAAGGTGTTGCATAATTTATTTGAGTGCCAGTGATATGTCCCGATGCTCCGACGTGAGACGCTTATAAAGCGGCTTGTGTGTTAGGCCTCCGTCTATCATTCTATCAATGGCGATATTGAGCTTTGCGCGTTCTCGTAAGAGTTCACGGCGCATGTAAGTGTTAATGTCCATAGGAAGTTGTTAGTTGTATAACCGCTTCCACCCGCCCCACTGACTATTATACCTCTCTTTTTTGTCGTCGAGGCTTGACCTGTGGACAACCGTGTATCGTAAAAGTTATCCACATTTGTGTGGTTTGCATGAAATAAAGTGCAGATGTAGAATGGATGAAGCGAACAAAACTGACTGGTAACGTAGTCGGAGCGAGAAAACCTCACATCACGTTACTGGTGCGAGGTTTTGTCGTTACAATTTGGCTCATAACGTAAAGGGACGCACCTATAGCGTCTGATACACGTTCTCAAATAAGAGTATCGAGATTATAGGCGACCGACTGAAACGACCGACAACCTATACCGAGCGTGTGGAAACACATGATGTAGTAATCCAAGAAATGTTCTGGGCTTACTCGGGAAGGGAGAGGGAGTGAAGGAGGGAGGAGTTATCTGACTTGGACTAGTTGTCTGGGGAGGGGGGTGGCTGTACCTATATATGAGTTTGTTACCAGAAATAGAGAATGGAAGTATTGTGGTAGAGATACCGCAAGTTCCAACAAAGAAAACGAAAGTTCATTATTCGCAGTTGCGTAGAGCTTTACGTTTAGAGCGAAAAGGTAATCGACTTCGACGGCTCGCAGAAAAAAATAACAAGAAGAAGAAAAAAAGGAAGAAGTTTCACAAGCCGAAGTATCACGCGTATATGAAGTCTCCGGCCTGGGGGAGACGCAAGAAAGAATACTATCTGCGCCACAAGAAAGAATGTGTGATTTGCAAGTCAACGCGTCTGGTAGGACTTCATCATCTAACCTACAAAAATCTTGGCAGAGAAAAGGATGAAGACCTTGTAGCACTGTGCTGGATGCACCACGAGCGTTACCACGAGGCGCAAGGCGTCAAACGCGATAATACAGCCACTCATGCGTTTATTGAACAGGAACGGCAAGTAGAAGAAATGAGACTTCTTGCAAACGTGCTGTAGCTATCCACACCCTCTTTCATGAAGAACTCATGAGTGCTGTAAACTGGTGGTATGGATTTTTCATCATACCAACTTCCACGAGTTGAAAAAGTAAAAGAGTGTACTGATTTCGAGAAGGCTGTTGCGGAAACAGCGAAGCTCATCGGGCGACCATACTTTGTTGCCTTTAAAATCGTAGAGGATTGGCAGCTCCATAAAATCCTCAGACGATTGAATGAAGCGAAAGCATCCAGCAATCCACAGAAGTATTGGTGGGGCATGAGGAAGAAGGACTTGTCCACATCCTAAAACCTAATCTGTCAAACGGCGGTGTATACTATGGGGAATGAAACGACTACCCGCCAAAAGCACTGTGCAAAACAAGTGCGACGCGCTCCTCACGCCGATTATCAAGAAGATGTATCCTAACTGTTTATTGTGTGGCTCTGAAACGCAAGTAGCGCATCACCATACGCATAAAAGCAAGAGCACTCGACTGCGATACGACCTTGCGAACCTTATAAATCTTTGCGGTTCGTGCCATGTGAAACTCCACCATGATGAAAGTTTTTGGGGTTCAAAAGTCACGCAGCTCCGCTCGCAAGAAACTCCAGGGTGGTTTGACTACATCGAGCGGGCAAAGCATGAGACAGTCAAGGCGGACGTGCATTGGTACTTAGAAAACCTCGCAAAACTAACCGCTGTCTATGAGTCTCTATAACTGCGCGAAATGTAGAAAGGATAAAGGCGGAGCGTCTTATCGAACGTCACGTGGGTGGATATGTGAGCAGTGTTATTTTGAGCAGGAGTTTAAGAAAAACTAGTTATGAGACTTTTAGTAAGCGCACACGTCGAGACACCACATCTCTATAAAGACGGTAGTATTGGTTTGAAGTTTACAACGGCTCAAGAGATACCGGACGATGAAGTGATGCACTTTGTGAACGCTGGACGCAGAAGTGAGCTAGGGTGGCTCCTTTGGAGTCCTAACCAAGTGCAGGAGAGCGACATACCTGCCATGGAAGCCGCAGAATTGAGCAAGAAGCCCTCTGAACGGGTAAGGTCGGTACTTTACCTACTTTGGAAGCAAAGAGGCTCTACAGGCGATTTTAACGCCTTCTACGCAAAGGAAATCGAGAAGATAATCGAGCACATTAAAACCCTCTTAGATTAGTATGGATGAACGAGAACGTATCATAAATGATTTATATCGGTGTGGCATACAGGCGATACATCATAGTCGCCCGATGTGGTTGATGGATATTTTTGAAATGCTCCGCGAGTTGAAAGCATATCCCGAACGTCAGCGATTGCGGAATTATGGGAAACGCGGAAAACCATATCTGTTGTAACAAAAAGGCCACTAGACGCTCTTCTAGTGGCCTTTTATGTACACGAATGGTGCGTGTCTAATTATTCTACTGTATTGGTGTTGTTGTGTACATGCGAAGCACGATGTCGAGCACGCTTTTTGCTACAACGAGAAAGCCGAGTGCTGGATATGCGCTTGCGAATACTGCGATTACACCAACAACTGCCTGTCCGACAGCGAGCCAGAAGGTGCGACTACTGAATATTGATTTCATATTTTATTGTTTATTTTTTAACATGCTAATAAGTGCTTTAAGAAGTACGGCGACTTGTGCCAGAAGTACCTTGATTTTAGCAGGTCGATAATCCCAGGCAAGCGTCCAGCCGTATTGAACCCCTCCTGCATTGAAGTAATCTTCAGAAAGCCACTGCCACCCATTTTCTCCCACGGCGTCGCCCCAAGAGTTTTTGACACCTATGTGCTTCTTTCCATTTATAACCTTGTAGCGACCCGCATAGAGCCAATGGTTCCATGTTCCATTTCCTGTCGGAGCTTTTGGAAAGAGTGAGTGCCATGTTCCGTTGTCTTCTCCGTGGACGAGAATAATACACCCGTTGTTTCGTGAGATTGCTTCTGCAATGTGGTCGATGTCTCCCGCTACTTGCAGGTATGAAAGTGCTTTGCTTGTTTTTGCTTCATCGAGTTGGTCAACTGTGAGTGTTGGCTTCCAACGCATAAAGGTTTCAGAGGGTGGTTCGCCATTTTCGTATGATGTGGCAAAGGCTTCCTGTGCAAAACCGTTTTTTACGACAAAGTCAGAGTTGTCACGACCCGCAGAGCCTCCCGTGGGTACAAAGGTGCTTGAGTAGATATACCGTGCGCTACGAGGCTCGTAGGAGCTTGTAGCTAGGTATTCAAGCACTTCCCCATAGTATGCCCATGCCTGTCCACCACATGAGAATGAGCCGTTTTGGTTTTTTGTTACGAGGGGAAAACCGATGGTCTTTTCAATATCGTATTCATAGTTCCAGTTTAAGCCACCGCCAGGAGCGAATTGGTAGTCACGAATGTCATACTTGTCTGCGACAGCACCTTTGCCGAATTGTTCTGTGCTCATATTTATTTATGTAAATTGATAATTCCAGTAATGTTGAGAACGGCGGTTCCGATTGCGGTGAGTGAAACGACCATGATACCAATTATGATTTTGGTGAAGTCCTTGCGGAAGTCAGTGTTGATTGTTGCAGCCGCTTCGATTTCTGCGACTTTTTTAGCAAGGTCAACCTTAAAGCTATTGAGGTCTTCTCGTAGTTGGTCGATTGCGTCTAGTATTCTGTCGCGGTTATCGTTTGTCATATTTTTATCCCACGCCCATGAGGAGTAGGTTGCTAGAGGATGCAGAAGCGACAAATGGAGCGAGAGAAATAACACAACCAGTACAGTCATCTGCTGTCGAAGCCTTACCAAAATTGAGTGATTGTGAGCCTGTCCCCACTATTCCATTGCTATCTGCACCCCATAAGTTACCCGCAATAGCACCTCTATAAATAGTTCCGCTGCCAGCAGACCCAGAACCGATTGTGCCAGCTAAGTCTGATTGAGCGCCACCAACAAGCCAACAGTTCGGCAACACAACAGTTGTTGCGACTGAAAAGTTTGTTGTAGTGTCGAGTGTTG
>JAYVXU010000002.1:0-2729 GCA_043784925.1 Candidatus Adlerbacteria bacterium | reverse complement strand
TCACTACACCTGATACCGTTAAAAGGGTGACGGGTACTGAGGGAGATATCACCTATCTCTCGTATGGAGAGGACAAGAACCAACCAATCGTACTCTTGCATGGCACAGGAGCAAATGCTTTCATCTGGGAAAAGACTTCTATGTTTCTTGCAGAGAACGGTTACTATGTCGTAGCTATTGATTTGCCACCATTTGGCTGGTCATCTATTCCAAAGAGTCAAGATTATCGAAAGGAAACTCAAGCAAAAAGAGTCATCGAGCTCTTAACAGCACTTTCAATAAAGAATCCAATTATCCTTGGTCATAGCTTCAATTCAAAAGTCGCATTACAAGTTGTGGCAAACTATCCTTCCAAGGAGCTTATACTCGTAGCGCCCGTTCTAGAATATGGAGAGAAGCCGAAAGCTGGAGCAGTTGGTGTGCTCTCATCGGTATCAATACTGAGAGACCCGCTCCTATCACTCTTTGTAAACAATACATTGCTAGCAAAAAAGGTACTCCTCTCGTTTATGTATAAGAAAGATGCTGACGTTTCTTTAGTGCTTGAAAAGACAGTCCTTCCTTTTAATAAAAAAAGAATCAACCACGCCTACGGCGAATGGTTCCAAGAATTTTTTGACGAGACCAGTATTGTGTCGGATGGCGAAACACTCAAGAAGATTGCTATTCCTGTAAAAGTTCTCTGGGGAGACATGGATTCAATTTCTCCAATTGATAGATTTAGCAAATTAAAAACTCTGAGACCCCAAGCAAGCCTGGTGACACTTACGGGTCTCGGACATATGCCGCATCTAGAAAATAGTGAGCTCTTCAATACCTCTCTACTTGAAGTTCTGAAATAGAAGTAACATCTCGTATCTATCAAAGAAATCTAACGCACAAGATACGCAATGAGTAGGGTCGAGACAATATCACCAGCGAAGAGATACGGCATAACTTTTTTAAATGGAGTTCCTCCAAAAGCTAACGCGACCAAGAGAATATCATTCGGCGCGGGGAAAAATCCGCTGTAAGCAAAAACAAACATATACAACATCCAGTCTGGCATCCATCTGACCATACGCTTCACGAAGTCCATGAGCTTTTTCCAATGCTTATCCACAACAGGAGTTCCTTTGCTAATCACATAGAAAAAAGCAAAATCACTAATACATACCCCCAGACCACCAGCTATACCCAAGAGAAGAGGGTTCGCTCCACCTTTGGCCAAGGCTCCAATGGTCACATAAAATGTCGTGCTGGTGATTGATGAGAATCCGCAGATAGCTGAGATGATGAAGGCGACGAGGTATGAGTTTTCTATCCCTATCTTTTGTACTATAACCGTCGGAGAGACAAAGTAAAAGAAAACTCCCCATCCAATTGTGATAAGGATGATGAGAATGAAGACCCCGTAAAACTTGAGCCACGATACCGCTGTTTCTCCTTTCATACTATAGTGACGTACAAGGGAGGCGATGCTTACAGAAATAATTGATTGACTTTTCAATTAAACATCCGGTGCAGTCACTGGGGCTGCACCGGAGTCTTACGCAGGTTCTTTCGTCTTGGCAGTACGAAAATCAAGCATGGGTGAGAAGGGCATCATCATTGCAAGCCCCATGCCGAACGGCCTCATCAAAAGGACGCCCGCGAAGAGCATGGGATTGTGCATCATGACAGGTTTATCGAAAAGAACCTTGGAAAAGAAAAACGGGTTAAACATAGGCCACGTATACATGGGATCCTCCAGTTATTTGCGGTACTGCTAAAAGTATACGCCGATGGGGTGAAACTACTAGGGATAAAGAGAACTACTAATTACCTTATTATTGAATAGAAAAAAGCCCCAAGCTGTTGCTGTCTCACGACATGTGCTTGGGGCTTTGTGGCCGGCAATTAGAATTGCTAGCGAGGAAACATCACTTCTTGATGGGGACTTGTGGTACCGGTTGGTCAGGAGATGCCCCGAAGAACTTATTGAAAAGCTCCATCAAGCCTGCCGGTACGAAATTGACGCCCTTCTTGAAGCCTTCACCCATACCCTCCTTGACTTTGATGTCTGCCAGGGTCCTGAGGACGGGTAATGCATTGGCAATCTTATTCCCTATGTAGGCATCGTTGACCGCCTTCTGCACATCGTGATCAAAGGTAAAGGTGCCGGCCCAGCCCATTGAATCCACGGTGATGCCGCGCGCGTTCAAGAAAACAGTCGCCTTCGTGGTGATCGACTGCATGATCGCTGCCGCTTCATGATTCGCATTGTCAAACGTGCGCGAAGCAATTTCGGAACAAGCCACGTTCACGATCTGACCACGACCGACGTTGTCCATCACCCAGTCGAGCTTCTTGGCATGGTAGACCGATTGGAACATCGTCTCTGGGTGAGTTCGGTCGACGTTGGCCGGTGCATCGATGCCAAAGTTGTAGAGGTACTTCGCAGCGTCCGTTTCCTTGATGGAGACGGTGAGCGAGACCTCGACAGTGATGTTAAGACCTTCAGATGATTGGCACGGAATTGCTTGGTTAGCGACCATCGTCCCACGCTTCGCGTCTGCTGTCCATTCACGGTGATAGGCGATGTGGTCGACAATAATTAGGCGACCAGCCGGTACGTACGGATCCCACGCAACAACGTTGTAGCCCGAAAGCTGAGCTAAAGGCCTTTTTGGGTTGCTAAATCTGCTAGTATAACCATATACCACTTAGCTAATTTACATAAAAGATACAACTATGTTTAAAAAAATAGA
>JAYVXU010000001.1:0-26000 GCA_043784925.1 Candidatus Adlerbacteria bacterium | reverse complement strand
TTTGCAGCATGAGCTTTTTGGAAGAGAATGGGAGCGCCAACAGACCACATGAACACCGAGACGATGAGGAGAAGGGTGAGCTGTGTTTTGAGTGTCAGCCGGAGGTTGTTCTCTAAAATATTCATGGTAATTACAAAGTTCTCTACTAATTAATGGTGTTAATGCTATCTACACATTTCTACTCAGTACCCCTAGTATACGACTACTGCTATGTTTACGAAGCCCTAAAACTATTACATTGTGGATAACTTAGGGCTTCTGTACGCTTTCAGCTTTTATATGGACGTCCGTAATCTGGAAGCTTTGCTTAGGAAGGAGCACTTTTTTTACATACAAACCAACAATTACACTACTAATTACAATCAAAAATAGGAACACCGCAACCAAACGATATTTTCGCCCAAATTCTTTAAAAGAGTTGGGGGCCTCTTCATGGTGATTGGTCGCCTTTACCTCCCAAACCTGTGCAGGTTTTGCACCTTTGGCAGCACTACGTAAGTCAATAACGCCTTCGCGCACCGGTTCTATTAGCGTTTCCACAAGCGATACGTTTGGTTTGAGTTTCTCCGGAGACACACCGTATCTTTTTTGCTCGAGCGCTAGTGCTCGGCGAATATAGCGGCGTATAAACCAAAACAGCGTGAGTATGAAGGCGGCCAAGGCGAATAGAACACATAGAACTGGCACAACCGGCACTACCCAAAAGTATGTTTTCCCCGTCACATTTTGTTTTGCATCTTCTCCGAATGCGAGAGTTACAATTGCACTATACAGCCCTATATCAAAAAGATTAGCATCTGACTCCCACGAAAACTCGAACCTTCGTACACTATGAGGAAGCACATTACCAAAATTATTATCAGCATCTTGGTTAATTGGTACCACTCCTCGTTCCTTACCCCACATATTATAGATAGCGATACTACCTCGAGGTCGCACATGGGTTGCACCAGTGTTTTCGAATCGAAGTAAAAAATCAGCTTTTGGAGTTTGGTAGAGTTGCTGCGAAGTCAAAAACTCTCTAATACGTCCACTTTCATTAACTGCTCCTTTTATACGTACAAAAAAGAGTGACGAGACAAAACTAGATACTTTGAGTACGGTTCCTGTTGCATGCAGGCCACCAGGTTGAGTCCCGACCAAAATTGCTGCGTAGTGCCCGCCTGGTTCTGCCTCAGGAGGAATTTGTATAGTAAAAGGTACATCCATACTTGACCCTGCTTTTACAAAAATAGGCTCGCTTGAAGTATGTATCCAACGGGCGAGTGTAAAGAATTGTCCTACTTCCTCTTGTGGTTCGTTTATGACCGGAGTGAATTTGCTTCTACCATCTTCGCCACTTGGTTGCATATCAACCACTTGTGCGTAATATGTAACGTCATAGCTATTGGTGTTAACTACTTTAAGCGAGCTCGTCCATTGCTCCCCCGGCCCAATAGTCAACTGGAAAAGTGGTGGCGTTACTGTGACCGACAGTGAATCTGCCCGCGAAGAAGGAGTAGCTGCAAAAAAGAGAGTAGGGGCGAGGAGAGCGATAATCCCCTTGTGTATATTTTTATACTGAAGGATAGAAATCATTTAGGTTTCCTAAGCGAAATCACATTACCACTCACTTCAGCCGTTACTCCGGAATGCGGGATGGGTACTTTTTCAGGTATCTTCTCTGCAAGTTTCTGGGGAGTTTGAGCTCTTAGAGTTTTTAAATCGATCGCACTACCTAGTACTGCTTTTTTAGGAACCTCTACTTCTTTAGGTAGTAACTCTTTCAAACTATGGTGCACAGGTTTGGGTTCTGAAGAAGGAGTCGGCATTATATCCTCCCCAGTCGCATGTATCTTTTTGATTGTGTCTTCATTAAGCAAACCTGCATGTGCAAATTTATATAAATGTCTTCGCTCAAGCCACGAATGAAATTGGAGCGCGAGTACTGTGATCAAAATTAGAGTCACGACAAAAACGGCCAACATCTGTTTCCAAGGCACAACCCAAAAGAACACTGTATCTTGCACAGAAGCGACTTGTTGGGACCCGTAATTCACGGTAAGGAGTGCTTTATATCGACCAAAACCATTAGCAGCGCTCCACACAGACGCTAGTTGAGACGCTTGCTCGGGAGAGATATTTTTACCATCCTTATTAACCTCAACAGAAGCCACCTCCTCGCCTTTACGATTATAAATATGGATCTGTCCTTTAGGTTCTAAATTTTGGTTACCAATATTTTGAAGTTGGTAGTTAAAGAGAACATCGTCTCCGCTAAAAAAGATATTCCCTGTTGTAAATTTATTTAACTGCAAAAGCTCTTTAACATCTGCTTGCACCTCAGTATTAACCGTAATAACTCCAAATGGAGGCTTCGAATCTGCTTCCGCTCGTGTTCCCCCTTCGGTCAAAGAAATAAGTGCGTGGTAAGAACCGGGTACCGCGCTTAAGTTCACTCGAATTATAAAAGGTATAGACTTTTCTTCTCCTGGACTCAATTGAACCATTCCTCTTGAGAGCTCGATCCAATTAGCGAGAGAGTCTACAAGCCCCACAGAGTCTGTGGCCCGAACAAATGATTGTTCTCCTTGCTTTGAGTTAACATCATTGACCGAAGGGTACAGCTGGAGCGTGCGATTACTGGTATTTTTAATAGTAATATTTTCTTTCAGAATATCCCGGGGCTTTGCTTTTTCATCAATTACTACCGGTGTCACACTAAGCTCGGGAGAAGTTTGTGCATGCGCAAATGAAGCGGTTGTGCACAGCTGTAAACCAAGAATGAGTAAGAGAAGGTACTTTTTCATAAATTAAAAGGTCGGAACAACTATATACACAACGTTGGTACTGTAGGAATCAGCAGGTTGGTCTCCATGAATTTCAGTTTTATATACTATATCAGTAGATTTATTACTGACGGGCCCCACACTGTAGGCAACTTCATCAAGCGTTGTTGTTGAAAACTTTGCGAAGGTGTCGTTTGCCGCAAAGCGCGTGGAGCCACCCGACAAAACCGCTTCACTTGTGTGATACCCATAGCAACCAGAAACAGCAAGTAAGCAACCAGCATTCCATCCCAGTGGAGTGCGGTTCGTACCTTGTATAGGAGGTATCTCGCTACCCGAACCGACAAACCCCTGCAGTGCATAAGAAAAAATTTCATATCCCTGCGTCGCATTTGTGGTGACCGTTAAGCGCTGTGCCCCTACTGCCGAACTTCCCCCCGTCAGTGCCCCAAACGGTATATTGGTCGAAGTGGTATCGAGTGTTGTTGTGGTGCCACTGGTCATGGTTGAGGAAGAAATACCACCAATAGTAAAGTCGAGTGTTGTAGCAGAGGATGAGAGGCTGGGGTAGGACTTGCCGTTATTAAAGGGAACAACTGCGCCACTGGAGATATTTTTTAATCTAAAAAAATATACGGTATTCGCTGCAGAACCTGACTCTTGTATGGTAAATTCGAACTCAGTTGTTGCATTTTTTTGATGAGTAAAAGTTGTGGTAGTTGTGCCTGATTCATTATGAGTACCGCATCCTAACCCAACACTACCGGCGCAGGAGCCAGAATCAGAAATTACACCGGTCGTAATAATTTGGTTATCCAGTCCGGCACTATTTTTATAACACCAAACAGAGCTACCTAAGCAATTTAAAGCTTCAACAACATCATAGACACCCGAAGAGAAGTCCGAGGTGACAGAATATTGCAGACGATACTTCACATTTTGTGCGCCAATTCCTGCTATTTCGGCAACAGACACTCGCAACTTGATTATATTGCCCGTACTCAGACTTGAGGGTGCAACATTTTCATTAGAAAGAGGTACCGTGGGTGTTTCGTTTGTCTCATCATCATACCAACGCCAGTTTTGTTGTTTGGGTGTGAAGTTGTCATAATACAAAAATCCTGTATCAAGTAAAAAGCTTGTGCTAGTTGATTCCCCACCTCCCACCTGGTTACCACTTTGCAACTCAAAAAAATTAGTTGAGGTACCACTTCCTCCTAAGGTATTGAGCGTAGAATTACGCATAGTAAAACCACTACTTGTCGCTTCTTGAGCAAATACTACATGCCCAGCCAAGCTCATGCTCAGTAGTGCCAGGAAAAAAGTTAGTATGTGTCTTGGGGCGGGCATAGAAATTATTACTTGTCGTTTGTGATTGGTGCCACTTCGATTATTTTATTGAGCGTCGGACTGTAGAGGATTGCTTTTTGCGCATGCGCGTACATGAGTACGATGTCGCCCTGCTCTGCATTCGCAAAAAACTTTTGTCCTTGCAGTTTACTAAGATCTGAAACGGTAGCGATGGTGGGCGTCTCTTCTGGAAGTAGCATGAGATTGCCGACACGACTTACCACATGACTCATATCAGTGTTTACCTCGTGTGTCCCGGAAATTACTGTAACACTCGCACTTGAAAAATGTTTGTAGAGTTCGTATGCACCAAGTCCTAAAACACCTAGCAATAGGATGCTAAAAATAATTGCATAGAACCGCGCTGTTGGTCGCTTTTTTCTTGGACGCGGGGGCAAGGGCGGACTCGCCTTTTCTCCTCCTATTCGTATGGTCATGTGTTCATCATTCATATATTTACTGTTTTGTGCTTTGGATAGTTTGAACGACTCTTGAAGAGTCCTTCATATTTTCCCAAAAGAGCACACTACTTTTAGGTAAATGAATCGCATCTTCAGGACCATGAACTTCGCCGCCTAGTTTTATAAGATTAAGGTTCGAAGGTGAAGCGGGCGTTTGCTCTAGCTCTGTTGCAGTGCGCAAGTAGTAGACACGACTCAGCTCAAGGTAATTAGATCCTGCATCTTGCAGCTTTCCGAAATAAACTTGATTGTTGGTCAGGAATACCGCTTGCCACTTATCTGCGTCGACTGGAGGAAACCCGGGCTTCGGACTCAAACCAAAAGCAAAGTAAGCAATGGCGAATGCGACGAGTCCAATGGACCAGAAAACTAAACTCTTTATGCTATTTTCCAAAAGGTAGTCAGTCATATTTAATTTTTAGTTATAGTTATCTCTGTCTGACTTGTGATAGGCTTCCATGAACCTTTGTTTCCCTCTTCTCCTATCAGCAAGTAGTAATTGCCGTTAGGCAATGTACTAGGCAGATTGGAGACTGAATAGGAAAAAACGCCACCGACGCACGGGTACGCGCGATTCACGACGTAGGAGCGCGGGTCTTGCGCATAGTCGGTAGCGTTTTTAAACAGCAGCACCACGAAGTTCGTGTCCGCGCAGGAACCTGAGACCAACACCTCTCCCTTACTGTTATCAACCTGAGACCCAAGTGGGGTAGCGACTGTTTCTTCGCCGAGCACCGTACCATTTTTATCCTCAATATTTCTTTGTGTAGGGACCTGTTTGCCCGTCAATGCAAAAGTGAAGTCGGGTTGCGGAGTTAGTTCTTGGACCGTTACTTCCTGTGATATCTTGTCCACCGTGGCGGTATCAGGGATAAATTTTAGCGCGACAATGTGAAGCGCAGTGGTGCTTTGGTCGACCGGCACTCCCGGGTCAACGCTTGGAAGCGGTACTATCGGTTGCGACGCGGTAGTTGAGGAAGTAGCAGGATCAATTACTAAAGGAATGGAAATACTTTGCGAAGTGGTCGCGGTCTCTGGGTTCGCCGTACTTTCGAGTACTTTGCTCGTCACCGCCGGTTGGGCGTTTGCCGTGTCTTGCAAAGCAGGAGAAACAGATGATTGGATATATATTTCTTGGATGTTTGTCGACGTAGCAACTACTTCAGGAATCGACGAAGTTGGAGGAGTCGAAGTCGCGTCAGGCGCGGCAGGTGCTTGAGCGGCAATACTTGAAGAAGCCACGCTCGTGCTCAAAGGACTACTTGATGCCGTCTGAGCCAAAGCACTTTGCGCCACCACCAAAGAAGCGAGGGTAGTGAGCGCGAGTAGGTTTTTAAAATAGTTTTTCATACTATACTGGGCTCATTATTAGATTATTAAAAAATCGAAAAAACATATGAAAGAAAAATATCTGCTCTATGGAGGTTTGTTTGTGCTTGCCCTGGTTACAATAATTAATTAATCTCCATTGGCTCGGGCCATAACACCTACCGGACCAGGTCTTAATGATGCTAATGGTGTTTATTTGGGTCAGTTGTTGAGTGCAACCTATAGCCCGAGCGCTAGCGAGCGAACAATCCATTACACAACATATCTGCCCGCTGTTGATGGTGTTCTTCAGTTCGCCTCGAACAACAACACTATAGGAACAAGCAGTCTTTTTGAAAACTTTCCTGATGGTATTTACTACAACCAGCCTGATTGCCAAGGGAATGCATATGTAGATGCGGTTAATGGAGAACCCTGGATACATCCATGGATAGTTGAATCTGCTGATGGAAGATTCTACAAGGTAGGTTCCACTACACTCTCTAGCACAAGTGTTCAATCGGTAGACCAGCTGGGCAATGGTTGCCTCTCCCTCGGAACCACAATATCGGCGCATAGGCTTAAACCAGTCACTCTTCCATTTGATCCAAATAGCGTTGTATTGCCTTATAAAATCACGCAGTAGTAAAATAACTTGAGCATACGAAAACCACTGGCCCTGCTGGTGGTTTTTTGTGTTTTGAAGTGCGAAATACATAATTTTTTAAATAAAACTTTAACTATCTATTGGTTTCTATGTACACCCTGTTTACGCCCAGCGTTGCTGATCCTATTGGTGTATTCGCTCCGTTACTCATACAAACATGCGCAGCCATTAAGGTTGTGTTTGTCGGCAAAGTAGTCGTAGCTATTCCCTCTGCTATAGTTGCCCCTGCGTTTACATCATCGATTCTCCAAGAAACTGACGAGCTGTTGGGTGCAGCGAACATATACATGTCATAGCCTTGGTTTGAGGCGAGCGTTGGCTGACCTGCGATAGCATCCTTCACACCTGACGCCGCGCCAGTTGAATGTAAAAAGGTTATAGCCGTATCGCCTGCGTCAATATCAAAGCCCAATATGTTAGCAAGAGCGGAAGGGTTACCGGTACACACTGCGGTTGTTCCTGTTGAAAAACCTACGAAGAGTCTGTCGCCTGCAGTCCAAACACTGGTACCAATATGAAATACTGCAAAGAAACCTCCTTGTCCGGCAACACTTCCCCTCCAAAACATGTTTTCAGAGTTTCGCATACCGACCTGCTGGTTAAGGGTCGTTACTACCGACGCCCAAGTGGAACGTCTTTCTGCGGTATAAAGGTTTGTAGTACTTGGCAGAACCACTGCATTTGTACCAAGCGCCGGCGCGGCTTGTGTTCCCTGCCATATTCCGACTGCAGCTGCAGGTGTCCAAATCACAGTATTGTTTGAAAATAATGCTGGCTGAATAGGCGAATCAAGCCCAAAACTATCCTTCCACTTAATCATTGGTCTTCCAGAAATGGATTTAGCATATATATTGAGACCATTAGTCGGCCTAACGGGGTCTGATGTGGTTGCTAATTCCAAAATGCCGCCACTTGTTATATCGAACATTATTGCGCCAGAACTAGAGGCAACCACGAGTAAATCCCCAACCTGCCCCGGGTTGCCGGTGATGGTTAGGCCGTTACTTGCCAAGTTCCAGTTAAAGTTGCTGGTGGCTGTAAATGAGCCGTCGGAGTTTTTAAACTGCACATCGCCGGTTGAACTTGCGGCCTGGCCACCACAGGTGCGCCACGAACCGCTGGCATAACAGCGATACTGCGCACTGTTACTGTTGTAGTACTGCGCACCATCAACTCCCGCAGGGTCGCCTAAGGTGTTTTTGGTATCTACAACAAACAGTGTTGGCGAGCCCCCGCCCGTGCCAATAGTTACACGGTTGTTGAGCGTATCAAGCGCTGCCATTTGCGGCGTTGAAGTACTACCTAAGGTGAGCCCCGCTGATGACGTAAAGTTAGTTTTAAATACGAGTGCGTTCGTCGAAGTCGACTGTATAGTGCGTGCAAATTGTGACATCGACTCAAGCAGTGTTGACGAAGCATTCGCGAATGTCTGCAAGCCGCTCCACACGTTCGGATTTGCGACATTGAGTCCAAGCGCCGAACCTGAGATTTGCAGACTACTTGCTATAGTCGTTGTCGCGACTGAGCCCGAACCAGTGCCTGTTAAGAATGTACTGGAAGCAAGGTTTGCCCAGCCAGTGCCTCCGTTTGCTACAGTAAGGATGCCAGAAATGTCTGAAGTTAGACTCACGAGCGATGTGGTGACAAAACCATTCAACCCTTTTAGAAATCCGCTCAATGAACCGATAGTTAAGGCCGACGTCTGTACTCCAGCACCAAAGGTCGACGTTGCTTGTGCTTGCAGTGTAGTAGTTGCAGCACCGTTCGCAACCGACAAGAGGGTACTCGAAGCGCTGCCCAAGGTGGTGAGCCCTGTGACAGCAAGTGTCGAACTAAAGTTTACTGCACCACTGCTCGTGATTGTTCCCGCAAGAGCCGTAGTAGCGAAAAAGTTGGTGGTGGTTGCATTTGTCGTGGTCGAGTTTACACCGTTTAAGTTCAGTATCGAAGACGATGCGGTGACTAACAGGTTGGTGGTGGTTGCGTTCGCGAGCGTTGTATTCCCCGTTACAGTTAGTGTTCCTGCAACCGCGACATTACCGTTTGAATCAATTGTGGTTGTAGCTGTTCCTCCAAAATATGCTTTGGTAAAAACTGACTGAAGTGAAGTAGAAGCATTTCCAAAACTTTGTAAACCAGTCCACAAGTTTGCATTTGATATATTTAAAGACAACGTGCCTCCCGACAACTGCAGACTATTTCCTACAGTAGTAGTAGCGAGTACACCTGCACCGTTTCCCGTGAGGAGTGTGCCTGCAGAAACCTGTGCCCATCCCGTGCCACCATTTGCAACTGTTAGCACACCAGTAACGTCCGCGGCTAAATTTACAAGCGATGCAGAGATTGCACCTGCAGTTGCTCGAAGTACACCCGTGAGTCCTCCCACAAAAAGTGAGCCAAAGAATCCTTGAGTTGAAGAGGCGTAGATGGCAGAGATATTTGTGGTAGACGCATTAATAAATGTTTGTGTCGCAGTAAAAGAATTGGCTGTATACGTTTTAGGGATAGTTGAAGAAGCGTTAACATAAAAATCTGCCGAGGAAGTTGAAAAAGCTGGATTTAAATTTAAACAAGTTCCACCTACTGAAAAACATCCAGAGGAGACATTTACCCCGTTTGAAAATGTTGAGGTAGCTCCCCCCGTTACTGCAAAACTTGCTGTTGAGAGACCACTTGAAAATGTCGAGGTTGAATTACTCCCAAGCACCTGTAAAAATCCTTGGATAGATGAAGTTCCTGTAGTACTACTTTGAAGAGAGCTCGTAGCAAAACTATTAGCTAAAAACAACGACCCCCCGAGTGTCATAGTCCCACTGGAGTTCATGCGATTACTTGCGTTAAAAAATTGTATGTTTCCCGTACCACTACCTTGGATGGTCAACATATTACTAGTCGAGGCACTTAGTGTAGGATTTGCACCGCCAAGAATCAGATTCCCCGAGGAAAGTACCGGTATCTGATTTCCTTGAGCATTTTGCGAAGGAGAAAATCCACCCACGGTATTTGCATTAACTGTATATGCCGATGAAAAAAGTCTCTGCCTTGGCGAAAGACTTTCATAACTCTCAGCTCCATCTCCAGGAGCACATGTGGACCCGACCTTTGTTGCAACATCAACATTCAAGTAAATAGTGTCACTATCTTGGAAATTATAATCAAGCACATCACCATTTGCGTTTGTATCTCCCACACCAGCATTAAAGACTCCGTTTTTGACTGAGACTGTCATGACAGACGGTGTAGCCACCGGCCAAAGCTTAGTACCGCTCCCAACCGTTGGATTGTCGTAGAGAGAAAACCGAAAACAATATTCTGTTCCCGCGCCTCCGAGCACCGTACCACTGGAGTCCATAAGACGACCCTGGTAATTTAAAATGCGAGGCGCACCAGTGGCCGCTTGTGAGATTGAAACATCAAAAGATAGATAGAGTATCGCCAGTACCAGTAAAAATGAGCTTTTCTTTAAACTCATATACTTTGTAGCTTTTGTTGATAAGCACGGTCTATGTGACGGTCAATACTAACGGACGTTATATATATAAGGACTAGTACAAAAAGGGCAACAACAAAAATGACAGCAAGCAGTACTCCTTTATATAGCTGCACAGGGTTTGTAAAAGAAGAAAATGTGTTCTTTAAAGGTACGAAATTTTTTGAGGAGCCTTTTTTATTTTTCTCCATATACTCTTTCAAAGATTCCTCGGTTGTCATCCATGCCACATGAGAAAAGACCTGCTTGCCAGGTAATTTTCCACTGCGGATTAGTTGTCCAACATAATCTGCAGTATATCCAGAAACTTCTGATGCCTCTTTCAGAGAAATGTACTTTTCCTTTGCCATATAACGATCTCGATAGTCGAGATTTAGCTTGAACCAAATCTCGATTGCCGAGAAACCCTTATTATTGTAGCCTATCTGTGGGCAACCGATGGGTTAGCTGTGGACAAGTATCGTATGATAAGAAGATGAGTTTTTACTTTTCAAGGAAAGCACTCATAGCAGGGGGCATTTCCTTTTTTGGAGGTATCCTCTTTCTATTCTGGCTTCTTCATTATATTTCTTCTCGAGATCAACTTTTGGACAGTCCAATACAAAAGTCTTTGGCTCAAATACAAACAATAACCTCATATACCCAAGACATTCAGACCGAGACTAAAATTGATACTAAAAGCCTCGTAATAAAGGGACTCTATATAAACGACTACAAAAATAACACCTATCTTTCATACTCCACCACTACCCTTGTCGTGGCTGGTGACGCTACCCCTCACCTCTTTACACACCAAAATATATCCCAGGGGGACACGATTTATTTACGAGTACAAACACAAGACCTTCTTTTAAAAAATTCAATTCAAAGTACTTCAGAGTGGCAAAAATTTAAAAACACCTCAATTCCTCAAAAATTTGCAGGTATTGCCATTGCGGGGCCTATTCAAGACAACTTGTCTTTACTAAGCCAAAATGGAGCGTATCTTATTTTACATAAAAAATATGGACGGGTACGCTTTAAAGATGAGACGCTGTTGCGCTACACCTTTAGCCTTTCAAAAAAAACTGCAACAATCCCGGAAGGACCTTTGCGTGCGGTAGTCGGGAGAATTGGATCCGGTACTATTGATGTATGGATAGATCCACAAAATTTTCAAGTACGTCATCTTTTATTTACAAACACTCCCTACATATCGACGACGACTATCTCCAACATTAATACCCCACCCCTAATCGGTATACCTACAACCCTAGTGCTACAATAAGCGTATGCGCAGCCGCCCACAGCAGGGTATAGGGAAACTTCTTACACTTGGTGTTGCCTTACTTTTGGTTATCACTCTTGGAGCTTCAATGTTTGATAAACCTCTGAGTCGGATTTTGAACCTCTTAGCCGCTAGCATATCTTCATTGACCGGAACCACAACTACTGTTTTTTTTACGCCTGGATCTGATAAATTATCAATGGGAGGGACCACCAATATTGACGTCAATATAAACACCCAAGTAGCTATTAATGCCATGGGTGCCACTATTACTTTTCCTCGAGACACTCTTGAAATTATAAGTATTAGTAAAGAAAAATCTTTTTTTGATCTATGGACCGAAGATACTATCATCGCTGAAGAAGCAGGTGAAATTCGCTTTAGTGGCGGCACTCTCAAACAAGGGGGTTTAGTCGGGACAGGTACTGTTTTAACTCTTCAAGTGCGCGCCAAAAATCCAGGGGTCGCCCAACTACAATTTAAGAGTGTAGTAGTCTACCCAAGTAACGATACGGGAAAAGCCCTCGATACTGCAATAGAACCAGTGACGCTAACTATTCTGCAACAGCCCGCTCCGAGCGTTGGGTCCGGCGCAAGCACACCAACACACCCTTCCTTACCTAACCCAGATCTCAATGGAGATGGGAGAATTAACTTAATAGATCTATCAATACTTACCTTTAAAATGGCAGGGCCGTATAACGCACGATATGATTTAAACTCTAATGGTTCAGTTGGGCTCGATGACCTTTCGATACTATTTTCCCGAATGTGATCTTGAAAAACGGTGGGCGCCATAGGCAATACCGAAAGCCAGTATAAGGAGTAGAAAAAAAGGAATGAGCAGTGGAGCTAACTGTATACCTGAAAGTGCGGGAGCAGCGGCATTACTTTTAGATTCAATAGGGGGTTTTGGAGGCATCTGAAGTTGCGGGGTAGTGCTCACCGAAGTGGTGGTGGTAACTTGAGGTGGCAGCGGTTCTGGGGAGATAGGCTCTTTAGCTACAGCAACAGGAATGAGTGCAAGTGTTATTCTGGGCTCAGTTTTAAATAGCGAAGATTTCATACCAGTTAGGATATTGCCTCTATTACCATCGGAAGCAAGCATGGCACCTGAGGAAAAATCGAGACTACTCTCCCCCACTCGAAGCGGCAAAAGGGTAATAGTTAAGAGTGACCCTTCTTTACCTTGAAAAGGGACGCCTACCCATCCTGAAAAATGTATAAAACCCTTTGCACTATCATAAAAAGGTTGTGTGGCCCACGAAGTGATAATGGAGTTATCAGTTGAAATATTTTCGATCTCAAAATCGTTTGGATTGTAGGCTAACTCCCCTTCAATAGCGTTAACCGTTTGCACGCCCGTATCTGCTTTGACAATAACATCAACTAACTCTCCTACCTTCAAAACATTGTGCTGTGCTGACAGATATAATTCTCCCCCTTGCACTTGAGCATGTACAACAGAAAAAGGAACAAGTAGTAGTACCTCAAGAATGATTGCTGTGTACCTTTTCATGGCCACTATCACACTTTTGAACCCTGGCGATCAATAAATCTTTTAACACACAGAGCAAGTACCGCCAGTAAAACTAAAATAAGAAATGGGGCAAAATCATTCCAAGACAACTGACGCTTTGGGGTGAGGGCAGCTGAGTAATCTCCCAGACGAACATTACCTGCTTTGTCGATTGCTCTCACTTGGATATCCCCTACTCCGAGCAAGGACTGATTCTGAAGAAGGTAGGGTGATGTAACTCGCTTCCATACTTTATTCTCGAACATTTCAAAATGATCCATACCACTTTCTTTATCTATGGTTGAAAATACGATATAGTATTTCCCATTAAAAACGTTGCTGGTTGATTCCACTTGTACTTCAAAAGGTTGCGGAGGAGTAGTGTCCTCATGCACAAGGGACAACCACTGGTTTTGTGACAGCTGAGTTGTTGAAGAAATAGGAATTGACACATCATGCGCCGTTAAAGCTGCAAGCGTGCCAGCTCCGTCGTTTAAATATACTGCCGAGGAAGGAAGGAAATGTATGGTAGCACTTTCAGCGCGCGCTTTCAAAACGGTAAAAACCACTTTGCCTAAAATATTAGTGAGTCCAGCATCTCCGGGAATGCGCCCACAGTACCCCCCGGGAATACCCCCCGCAAATGCTACGGTTCCTAAATCTGTGTCTATGTGTGGCTCTACCGCCCAAAGACTAAATATAGAATCCCCGCGACTGAAATCAACCGCACGCAAAGTATCTTTAGGATAAGACAGCACTACGTTTGCGGCATTAATACAGTCACCATCATTATTAATACGTACAGTTGCTATAAAAGTATCCCCAGGTCCATACTTTTTTTCTACGGAATCGAGAGTAAGCGTTGCTGCAAAAGCAGCCGAGGGAAATACAACAAAGGTAAAGATGAATAGTGTTACCGTTTTTAATGTAAAAGACATATCTATAGTATAGCTAATTTTTAAACGAGAAGCGTGGGGCTTATCCTGTCCACTTAAATAGCAGGATAGAGAAGTCGGCCAAGTTTACTATTCCGTCACGGTTAAAGTCAGCACGGGCATCATGCGTGTTCCAGCTTAAGAGGAAGATCGAGAAGTCGACCAGGTTAACTTTTTTGTCATTATTAAGGTCCGGAGACACCTCCCCTGACGGTAGTTGATTCCCTACATAAAAGTTACTAGATTTTCCAAAGCCACTTTTCGTTGTCGAGGAAAGAGTGAACGAGTTTTTAACACTGTGGAATCCGACAGTAATGGATTTTGTATCAAGTTGCAATGCCCAGTCCCCGCTTGCATTAGCGACAGACACAAGGGTACTAGTCGCTGCTTTATCAAGCTGAGTCAGCACTTGAGCAGATGGGACTGACTGACCAGAGAGCGTCAAAAGTCCTCCGGGCGCAATTTGCTTATCACTGAGAGTGAGTGTGGGTGGGAGAAAAATATTATTCACGCTTGTGACCGCACTTTGGACAATATCAAACACAACTGACGAAGTCAGAGATTCAACACCTTTTGCATCTTTCGCCCAGAAACTAAACGTTGCCGTACCGGGTGTCACACCATAGGAGGTATATAAAAAGTCAGCGTTAGTGTCAGCACGTACAATACTCAGTGGTTTACTATCAAGTAAAATATTGACATCACTATTTGGATACGCTTTTCCGCGAAGCACCACTTGAGTTTTGGTGACAGCAGGAATTACTCCAGGCGGCACTGGCTGAGTCGGGATATTACCTAGCACTCGTGCTGGAGCAGCCTCTGGCGCTGCAGGGATCGACATACAAGTAAGGCTACACAAACCTGTTGGAGAATTTGCAATGCCTTCGTCACACTGCTCGCCAAACCTAACTTGTAAAATACCGTCCCCGCAGTAGGGAGCGAAACTTTTGCAATCAGGAGAACACTTACGCTGCGTTGCCGTTGGACCATACCCGCCCAGATTAACTCCATCGTCACATACTTCACCCGCATCTACCAGACCATTTCCGCAAATGGAAATAGTAATACTCGTTTGCAACAGGTCTGCTTGAGCATCGGGTGGGGCTAGTTTCGTTATAGTAAGCACACACAGGCATATTAAAATACCAGTCAGCAGTAATGCTACCGTACGTGACAGTACTCCTCTCTCCTGGTCATCGTGTTGAGTACCCATTCTTTTTCCTTCGTCTACGAACTATCAAGGTTCCCCCTATAAGCAAGCACAAGAACACGGGCGAACCTAAGACGACCCCCACTTTGAACTTGTCGCCTAGAGAAAGCCCATCGAATCCATACCCTTCGTAGCCAGGCACACTACCCAAAGCAGCAATACTTAAATTTATCTGGCCCTGTTGAGCTACTTCACTATTTTTGTAAATCGTATATTTGGCGCTATATGACCCGGCAGAGAGGCGGGTCGGTAATTCTGCAAGAACTTCTTTAATAGCAAAAGGTGCTATACCTTCTATTTTGTTTGTACTATCCGTAGACTCAAGAAGCGTCTCGCCCAGACTATCATAAATATCAAAATGCACTTTCGTTGGTCCAAATTCTGTATTGCCGGTATTTTCGATAGTCATAAAGAAGCGAATTTTACCCGGGAAGAAGAGTCCCCACTTGCGTATACCCTCTTCAAGATCCGCTACCCGAATCTGTCGCACATTAAAATCATATATTTTATCAACCACTTTAATGTCTACATCAATCTGTGCTCCAAGTGCAATAGAAACACCTCCGCCCGGTTGAATATTGGCAGCAGAGGTGCGGATGCGGATAGTCCCTTTAAACTCCGAGTAATCTGCATCGCTGGGAACTTGTACCATCACAGTGATAGGCATCTGTGTTACCCCTTTTGGGATAATAAACTCCGTACCTCGATCGATAGAAAACCATGGCTGTGCGCCCGGTATATTAAGAGTCAAACTTACCTTCAAGTCTTCTTCAGGATCTGAGCGTACTAAATTTATTTGTTGTTTATACACCGTACCTCTCGTCAAACGTTCGCTCTTTACATATGGAGGAGTGATACCGAAACCGGCAAACACTAGCTGCACGTCAGTAGACACCCCCAGAAGGAATGCCAGCATAATTAAAAGGAATATAAAAAAGCGACGAGTGCGCTTCAATTGCACATAGACCAAGTCAAAAGATTTCATGTTACCAATTCGCCGCAGCACTGGTAACGGCAGTTATAGTATCTTGTCCAGTATAATTGCCTGCGAGTGTGATAGTTGCAGGGACCTTAATAGCCCAGTAGGTATTTCTATTTTGAGGCGAAGACGTGGCAGTTGTTTTAGGAACATGTAAACCTAAGAAAGTAGGGCTTGTTGAGCCCGTCAAAGAAAATGCTGATGCTGACGCATACGCTACTGAAGAAGTGCCCGCTTTTTGGTTTGAAATTGCGATTGCCCTAGTGTTGTTAAACCCTCCAACATCGCACGTATCAGGCGCACTCCATGTTGTACACATGCTGTCACCGTACAGGTTTTCATCAAGTCCAACATTACCAATTGCTTTCATAGTTGTGGTGGTCGAAAGTGGATCGTTTTGCTGGCCTGGTTGGAGGCCACCAAAGGCAATAGAGGTTTGGGTCACGGTGAAAGCAAGTAAGCTAGTCAACACGGTACCAGTAGTCCCTTCAGTCAAAGCACTTGTTAAGCCATTATCATCCGTTGCTTGTATAGTGGCGAGCCAGTTCTGACTTGGAAATTGACTACCGACGTCTGTAGGGTCAGCATTGTACCAGAGGCTAAATACACACGTAAACGTAGCCGTAGAGTCAGTGGCTCCTGTACATGAGCCGGCATCTTGTGTGCAAACAAAACTTGTTTGTGTCGAAGCTTGAGGATAGCAATTGTTGGTATTGTAGTCACCCGAAAGTTTGCAGGAAGTTGAACCAACGCCTGAGCGATATACATTCGCAGTAAGAGAAGCAATTTCATTACCGCTTGAGGCATTTAAACAACTATTATTGTCGGTGACCTGTACATTTTTGATCCAAAGTGGACCTGAGGTAGCGGAGGGGTTCACCAGCACAAGCGTTGAGCTTGAGTGTACCGGGTCAACCAAACTAATAGTACCCGCAGTCACTGTTGGAGCCATATTGTTAACTGTGTAGGGTGAACTTGAACCCTCAAGTGTTGAAGTTGCTGCAAGATTAAAATTGTTAGTGAGATACACATAGGCTGCATATGACTTATCTTGTGTCGGTATCGCAATCGTAAAGGTAGCAGTAGGATTAATGGTTGTTAAAGTCGAGGTGGCCCAAGTTCCACCCGCACCACAAGCCGCACTCGTACTGGCGGAAGTGAAGTCATTTGCTTTACACACAAACAACCGGACTGTGTCGCCTCCTCTGAGGATATCGGTCGTAGTTGCGGTTGCGGTCCAAGTCAAACCACTTCCTGGATTTGCACTACCAGTGCTAGATAAAGCAGTAAATACGGGTGGGTGGTTTACTACAAAGGGTGAAGCGGTGCTTCCGGAGCCTTGCTTAAAAGTGGTATTACACTGCGCAAGCGAAGAGTTGCCGTCGCAGATCCAGGCAAACCAGTCATTACTTTCAGCAGCAAAAGGAAATGTTTCCTTAGTTGTAGTTGCTGCGCGAGCTTGGACACCACTAGCGGTAACTCCTGATACTGCCCATTGGTTAGCTACTCCTCCAGCACAACTGGGCGCCGCACTGGAGTTTGGTGTTGGAGCACTCGCTGTTTTACATATAAGGAGCCAGTAGTTATCGTTGTTGCCATCAGTACCCAAAGCTATCCACGACACTACATCTCCTGCATTTGTTGGAGTCGAAGTTGAGGTTTGAAATTGCTCTTGCGCGTCTACGGTCCACACCGGGGGTGTGTTCAGCACAGTCACTGATGTTGTAACATTGTCGGCACTTACTTTTGGAACATCAACATTTAAGAACACGCCAAAAACTATGAGTACACCGAGTAGTGCGCTTGCACATGCGGTCAGCAAAGTTACTTTTCCAGAAAGGGTTTTGGGATGCAAAAATGAGTTGAGAACCCCAAGTTGAATACGCCTAATCAACCTTCTAAGGCTCCGGAACATATCCATAATTTAATGGTACCACTCCAGAGCCCATAGCTCAAAAGATAGACTCAAGTAGTGTGGATAAGTTCTTATTTTACCGTCAATTTTACTTGTACCTGATTGCATCGAGTGGGTTAATTTTTGCTGCGCGGCGAGCTGGAAAAAGGCCCGTGGTAAAGCCCACCATACTGGAGAACACCATAATAAAAACAAGAAATGGCACTGGGTAGGCAAAAATTGCTACAGCTTGCCCGCCAAATTTGCTAGCAGCGACTGTCAAAAGTCCATTAGCAATGAGACCGATCCCACCCCCAATTAAAATTCCAACCAACCCTCCCAAAAAACCCACAATAGATGCTTCGACAACGAAGAGAATAACGATATCGCGCGACGACGCGCCTATTGTGCGCATAACGCCAATTTCTGCAGTACGCTCAAGAAGGGTCACCGTCATTGTGTTAAACATGCCGATAGCTGACACGGTGAGTGCAATGCCCCCGAACACGGCCAAGACAACTTGTACTCCCTGGAAAATTTTATTAGCCTGCTCTACAGTTTTTGACAAAGCCGTCACAGAAAATCCTTGGGTAACGATAGCGTCCTGCATAGGCACAAGCGCTTTGCTGTTCAACACTCGAACCTGCGCACGCTCATAAAACGGTACCTCAAAATGAGATTTAAATTCATCAAGGGGTAGAATTGCGGCCAGGGTGCCTTGGTCGTCACTCACACCTTTGATTGTGTACGCTTTATCAAGTTGGACTTCAGTTTTTTTATCACTACCTTCTTGTGGAACGAACACGCGCATGGTCAGAGTTTTACCGAGCGCGTCTGTAGGATTTTCTACACCAAATAATTTAAGCAGCGCCGAGGTAATGATGACGTTATTTGCATCTTCTGCTACGGTTTTGTCAGTAAAAAGTGTCCCCGCAACTGTTTTTGCACCGCTATACAAGAAGTACGAGGGCTTCATGCCCTGCACATTGGCATTGCCCGTAAGTCCTTCATAGGTAAGGGACGCAGTGAAGTTCACCATTGGTGACACATCCTTGACCAGTGGGTTAGCGGCAAAGCCGTCAATAGTTGCCTGGTCAAGAGTAACCGCTTTCGATGCGGGGTTGGTTACGTTTAAAGAAAGAAGTGAATCTCCAAGCACAATCTTATTGAGGATGATTCCTTGTAGTCCAAAGCCAAGCCCCACCAAAGCAACCACAGCACTAGTACCAACACCCATGCCTAAAATGGTAAGCCACGTTCGAGACGGATTGGTCTTGAACATGCGAGTGGATAGCATTGTAATGTCTTGGATTCTCATATTTTTTGTATACCGTTTTATGTGTGACCCCCGAGCAATTCGTTGGGACGAATAACATAACCTCCTTGTGCGATAAGTTTTTCCATATATCGCGTCACAAGCGCTGCATCATGTTCTTTATAGTTAGCACCTCCAAGATCTGGCGTGAGTATCAAGCGCTGGAGAAAATCATCTGCAGTAAGGAGCCCGCCTATACGTTCCGAGACGCCAGTGCGCAAAATATGCAACTGGTCCTCGGATGACTGGAGTCCTATCTCTTGCGCTAAATATTCGAGTAAATGCTCAATAATTTGGCGTTGATGCATGAACGCACTGTCATTGTGGATAGATTCGCGAAACCTAGCCACATCACGCGAGTACCGCATAAGACTGAATACTCTTTTCGTTATAATCGTACTTTCTTCAATAAGCAAACCAACACCTCCTGACGCGAAACTTCTTGAAAGAAATTTGTGGAACATGTCGTCATCCATCGAACCCTTTATTACCTCAAGCACTACTCTCTCTAGCCTCTCCAACTGAGAAAAGGTCATCGTTTGAGTCGCAAAGTTAACCACACTTTTGACTTTGAGCTCAACCGGTTCCGCGTAAGGATATAGTCGCGCCAACTGCTCTATTTCAGTCACAATAGTCTCACCTGGCTTAACACGCTTCACCTGTTCTTTTTCCGGGTTAACTACCACTCGCCGAAGTGCACCATCCCGCATGTAAAACACACGGTGTGCATACGGTAAATACTTAGCGTCGTGGGTCACCAAAATAACCGTTTTTCGGTCTTTTTCATTAATGTCACGAAAAGACTCCATAACGTGCTCAGCTGAAATACTATCGAGGTTACCGACCGGCTCATCTGCCAGGAGAATTTCAGGGTCATTCACGAGTGCTCGAGCCACAGCAACGCGCTGCTGCTGACCGCCGGACATAAGCGCTGGTTGTTTATTTTCTACACGTTGTGGGATACCGAAGCGCCGCAGGAGTTCTGAGGCTCGCGCGTTTCGGTCTGCAACCGAGCGGTTAAGAAATATCATCGGTAACGCTACGTTGTCGAGCACGTTAAGGGAGGCTATAAGGTTGAATTGTTGATACACAATACCGATGGTTGATTGCTGATACAAGTTCATTTCGGCGGGAGTATATGCATAAATATCTTCGCCACGTACGTACATATGACCCGTAATTGGAACAATACCGCCAAGGATAGTGTAGAGGAGGGTTGATTTACCACAGCCCGAAGGGCCAAAAAGAATAATATACTCACGCGGATAAATTTCGGCATTAACGTCGTTAAGCGCTTTGTATTCATTCGGTTGCCCAGGATTGTAGGTAATTTGCAGGTGGTCAACTTGTATTGCGGTTTTTGCCATATGTTTATATTATTTCTTACCGCCGATATTATTTACCCAGCCAAACGTACCTTGGAAGTTTGAGAGAATAACGTCAATAATGTTCTGTTCTTTTGTTGGAGTGATAAGTACGTAGTCGTCAGACTGGGCAGGGTTTTGGGCGATATCATGGCATTGCATCCAAAATTTGTAAACGCTCCCCGGAGAAAAACCAACTATAACCTGAGTGTGCTCTGTAAGCGGGTTGGTTTCCATAAGCATAGACGACCCAGGGTTTGCAGCGTCATGCACTAACCCTTCTGTATAGAATAACTGACAATATGCAGGTTCGTCAGTCACCCAGGTAATAATAGTCTGGATTTTTACATCATCACTGGGGAAAAGTGTGGACTCGTTGTTAACTTTTGAAATTTGTGGAGGCACAATATCACGAACCGTTACAAACGACAGAGGCTTACTATCTTCTTCGTCTCCCCCTTTGTTAATTGCACGAACGAGTACCTTATATCGGGTACCTAGCGAAAGGCCGGTCAAAGGCACGGTGTGTTTTGTAGTAAAAATAGGGTCTCCAAACGATTTGGTTTTTTTCGTACGCTGGTCAGTATAGTCAACTAACCCTTGTGCGAGCACAGAGCCAGTGGACCAACTAATACTCGCTGAAGTTTCTTGAATACGTGAAATTTTAATATTACTTATTTTGGGTCGTATCGATTTAGTGACAAAAGAGTCATCTTCTGTTTGTCCGGTGAGCCCCGTATCATCAGCGGACGTTGCCTGAAAATGATAGGTCGTCGAAGGGTTAATACCAATGACCACAACCGAGTGTTTTGTAGTTGTTTCGTGAGGATCTCCTTGGTTGATTACATAGTCAGTAGCGCCCGGGGCATATTGGCCCTCTGGCGTCAATCCCACCATAGAGTTTGATTCTCGGTCGGTGCTCCAGGTGATAGTAGCACTTGAGGTGTCTGGGACTACCTTTGGCGCTCCAACAATTGCAGGAGCTTTAAGAATTACTCCCGCCGTTTCTTTTACCTGTTTTGCAATTTGCGCGAGTATTTTCGGGTCAATTACTTTGCTAATTTCCGAATTTATTTTATCACTTACGGTACCTGCAGTTAAAAAAGCAAATCCCGCAGTTGCACTTTTGTTACCTGCAGAATCGGAGGATTCAACTTGGAAGTGGTAGTTAGTGCCTGGATCTAAATTTGTAAGAGTTAAAGAATGTTTTTTATTGTTTACAATCGGGTCTCGAACTAAACCATAGGACTGGTCAAGACCATAATGGACAATAGCGTCTGTCTCTACATCGGTAGTCCAACTTACAGTGGTTGAGGTAGCTGAGGTATTTTCAATTTTTACATTAGATATTTCAGCAGCATAGACAGGTAACACGAGTATAAGCAACAAAAAGGCTGCAATTGATAGAATGTATGTACTATACTTTGGGCTCATACTAACCGTAGTCTTCTAAATTGTACCATCGATTATCGAGCCGAGGTGCGCGCAATTACCGTGTTTTGCGGTTTTCAATCCACCAAATCAATATGAGCGCGACGCCGACAACAAGTAGAAATATTTCAAACGCACTATAATAGTAGTAGGTCACGGGTCTTGTACACGAGAGATAGTCGGAACTATTACCATCACAATATTTACCACTACTCCAATTAAAGAGACCGAGCACAAAAAGAGTAGCACCCACAAAGAGGTTGCTGTGTGTACGGACAATTTTTAAACGAGATCCGAGCCCCTCTACAACACGCACTGACAGGTACTCCAGAGAAACCCACACTGTATGTAAAAATGACGCACTTCCTTTTTTTTCGTGCCCATCTACTTTTGGATGCTCAACCATAATATTCTTATTTTACTACGTAATAGTTCAGTTGCATATAAGGTGGCAAACTTATAGCTGAGCCTCTTGAAGCTTTGAAAAGTTTTGGTCAATAACGTACATATCCTTTTGTAAATCTGCATAGGCATTTTGCCGCTCTGTAAACTCTGCTTCGACGTCGGGCAGCTTATCATTGAGTTCTCGGGTATATGCTTGACTCAAGACTCCCCTTTCAAAAAGTATTCGATTACACACCTGAACTATTTCAAAATTTGCTCGGTACGACAACCCTCGAATATCTTCTATAGTTGCCATTTCTTTTTGGGCTTGGTCAACAAGCACCAGCATGCGGGCGCGGTTGTACATGTTGCCCGGTTTTTTTGCGAGCAATTCAAGCTCTTCTACAGCACTCGCAACCGGGTCAGTATCCTCCCCTATAACATCTATTTCTGAATTCATTTGTTTGATTAATTGCAACGCTTGAGTAGCGAGCACTACACGATTGGGTGCAGGAGTATTGGGGGCAAGTATCGAGGCTAAGGTTTGATTTAATGATTCTCGCTTTGAGTTAGTTGCCGCAGCAGGAGTAAATGCAGCGTCTTGCTGGATAGTGGAGACTTCCTGATATTTTTCAAAAAACTTCATAAATTGTTTTTTTGAGTAATGATCATAGTAGTAGAGAGCAATGCCACATACTACACAAATCAAAAAAACAGCAACCACTCGCCAATTCAAAATTCTTTGTCGTAAAAGTTGTAAAGACATACGTATATTTTACCCTCCCGTGGCAATAAAGGTATTGGTACCTGTGAATGTCTTAGCATTTGTGCCCGTTGGAATATTAATACCCCAATACACATTCCCAGTGGTTGGAGTCGAAGTCGAAGAAGGTTTTGGTATACCTATCGTTACATTCGTGGCCGAACCACTTAAATACTGGCAAAGTGCGCAAGATCCATAACTAAAGGTTGTGGTCGCATATTTTTGCTGCCCCACGGGAATAGTACTTACACCGGATGCTAAGTCTGTACCCAAAAGTTGGATATTTATAACAGAGTTTCCTGTATTATTGACTGTCGTTGTAGCATTGACTGCACCCGTATCTTGCCCTGGAAAAAGTGAGCCAAAATTGATATTAAGAGTGGTAAGATGCAAACCATACAACGTCAGCAACTCCACACCTAAAGAGTTTTGAGTATCACGCAAACCAGTTGAGTCTTGTACCGCAATTGTAGATAACCAATTTTGCGCAGCGTAGGTACTGCTCGCATCAGTGGGGTCGGCGAAATATTGCACGGAGCTTGTACAGGTGAGTGTGCACGCATTACCCGAACAGTTAGAAAAGGTACATGAGGAAGCAGGATTTTGATAACAATTATTAAGATTACTTGCACAAGCAGGGCCCATAACGGAGCGATATAACGTAGACGTTGCAGAGGTTATGTCAGAGTATCCGTTAAGGTCGGTTACGGTACAAGACATAGAAACCGCTGTAGTAGTTCCTTCAATGAGAGAAATGTCAGTAGCATTATTGAGGGAAATATTACTTATGATAGGGCCGTGGAGTACCGTCGCTTCTGCCATATGGTCGTAACTATCAAGGTCTAATCCCCCTTTAGAAGTTCGGAAACAGTATGCACTACCCGTAGCATTACTCGTCATTTGGAAATTATATTCAACTTCCGTTGCAGCGTTCGAGGCAACAGGTATGCCATTTGTCTGATTAGAAGAGTTTTGCATTATTTCACCAGCGGAAAAACTCATGGATGCCGGGTACGAAAGAGAACCCGACGTACTTGCCAGATTTGTAAATTGACTCGAAGAAGTCATACATGCGGCCCCTGAGCCACAACTACCTGCAACGGGAACATCATTGAAGTTTATATAGGGAACTGATTCGCAGTTAAGGGAATTTCCTTTTGGTGCGATTTGGAGACGGAAGTTTTGATTGGGCAAAACGCTACCGGTGTTTTGCACAGAGAAACGCAAACGAACGTTGGAGCCAACACCAAGCGTTGGAAATAATGTATCTTCAGCCGCAGCCCACGTCGCACCATTATTTGTTTGTGGAGCACCAAAGACTGCAGTTGGTGTGGCAGCTGCATATGGTCTCGAGGTGTAAAAATCCCAACCGCCGTGCTGGAACCAATAACTAAAGCCCAGACCTCCTGAGGTATATGTGCTGTCTGTTGTACTCAGAGATGCAAATAATGAACCATCAGGGTTGTAGACTTTTACGCTTATTACATTGGTCGTGAGCCAATCAATAGACACTTCATACCACCCAGTTGTATAGGTAACTGTAGTTGATGCCAACACCGTACCACTTCCGTCGTTGGCAGTAACATTTTTTGCTATTTCTATAGCTTGACTTGGATATTCATCAAGACAGAGCGCATAGTTATTCCCTGAACTTTGGACACCAAACAAAGTGCAGGGCTCGTCTTGTTGCGCCGCGTCAATATATTGGTAGAAGCGGATTGTTTGTCCTTGAGCAGTTTGAGAACCTGTTTTATAAATTCCATTAACTGTTTTTTCGTTTATGTGTGTACCCGCATCCAACCCATAGGTTCCAATACGGGCAAACGATGTACTAGTGGTAAATTTAGTTGCGGTGTCTCCAGAGTAACCTGCAAGACTATTTGTTTCGAAACTTTCGTAGAAAGTAAAAGTATTCGTGCCACTGGAGGCATCAGCCGCAGCGGCATTACCGTAATACATATATATAGTAGCGTTTGAGGATGCAGACAAAGAAGGCACATTGACCCACACCGTTGAGGAACCAGAGGCAACCGAGCTTTCAATAAAATATGGAAGCGATGTAGTGCCAGTGGAATCGGTAAAGCGAAGATCACTAAAATCACTTTTCATATTCGAGTCGTAATTGACAACCAATTTGATTGGGTAGTTTGTATAGCTCGTTGCATTAGGGTTGGTAACAGCGACTTTTTTACGATACGTCCAAGAGGAGTTATACCATGTACTCGAAAGCGCACCTTCTCCCCCATCATCATTTCGCCACCTATAATGAGCCTGATTCACAAACAAACAGGAACTATCATCCCAGCGAATATTACCGCAAGCTGTCGCACCGTCACTGTTGAAAGCCTCACCGGCGTAGTTGCCATAATGCTGAGTGAAGGTCCATGCACTTGATGGAGTACCAGTTCGCTTTACGTTAAAGCCTGAAGTCACCCCAGAACTTGTTGCAAATTTAACTCCCGTCACATGGAAGCTTGCATTCGCATCAATTACCGTCCCTGCCAAGGTCATCATCGTAGCCCCAGATTGCGATAACAGAAAATCACCATTATTGAGTGATGTGATGGTCGGAGTACCAGAGAAATTAAAGCCGTTTAAGTCAGTATTTCGTATTTGATAATACACTGCGTTGAGCGAACCCCCCGATTGAGTAAGCGCATACGCACCAACGCCTTGGTTACTGACCGTAGTCGTCGCACTTGCAATACCAACAATAGCTAGAGATCCACCAGAGATAGTAACAGATGAAGAACTGGCAATTTGAACCGCTACCTGCCGACCAAAAGCTCCAAGCGCTGTCCCATCAAAATCCGTCGCATAACTCCAGTAGTCACTACCGGAGCTTCGCGTATACGCTCCATATATATTGAGCGCTCCTGAAACTGCAGCATGATT